>CAKSJU010000058.1 GCA_934463455.1 uncultured Clostridia bacterium
AAAGACGGTTGAGCCGGCAAGACCTACTCCGAATACTTCGGAAGCTGATGATGTGATAGATTTGGAGTAAAATTAACTAAATTAACAACAAATAAAGGGAGATTAACGTGAAAGTTCCTTTCGCGTCAGTCTCCGGCAAGATTAAATTGCCCGTGCGAATTTTTCTGACGGCTTTGCCCTCAGAAACGCACATGGGCATAATAATCTCTTATCATTCCTTGCCCTGCGGATAAGAGAAGATTAAGTACAATTTGTGCCGGCGCAGGGCGGCGGAATGGAGATTATTATGAAAAAGATATTATTTCAGGGAGATTCGATTACAGACGCGGGGCGCACTATGGTAAACGACGAGAATTTTTTGGGTCACGGCTACCCCGACCTGATAGGCTCGGAGCTTATGATGCTTTGCCCGGACACTAAGGTTATAAACCGCGGAATAGGCGGTAACAGAGTTGTGGATTTATATGCGCGCTGGAAAAGGGATTGTATTAATATAAAGCCGGATGTTCTTACTATTTTAATAGGTGTGAATGACGTTTGGCATGAGTTTGATTTCCAAAACGGAGTAGAGCCGGAAAAGTTCGAAACGGTGTACCGCCTTTTGCTGGAGGAAACGATAAAAAAGCTTCCCGGGGTAAGAATTATTCTTATGGGTTCGTTTTTAACCAAAGGAAGCCTTGAAGAAAGATTGGATTGGCAGAAATTTTATGACGATGTAAAAGTTCGCCGCGAGATAACAAAAAAGCTTGCCGACGAGTTCGGATTGGAATACATAGACTTGCAGAAGGTATTTGACGACGCACTTTCAATCGCACCGGCGGAGCATTGGACCGAAGAAGGTGTTCATCCCACATATGCGGGTGCTGCGCTGATTAAAAAAGCATGGATGGAACAATACAACAAGAAATAAACACATTATTCCCTGCGATTTAAAAAATGTGGGTTACTCAATTGAGAAACTTAGTAAAATGTTCAGTGATACAGAAAAGGGGATGTTAAAAAACTCCGGAACGCAAAAAGGCATGTGTTACTTGGATAATATATAATAAAATAATTTAATTTTATAATTTTTTTAAAAAAAAACTCAAAATTTTCGTTTTTATTATATTAAAACGCCTTTTTGCTACGCCCTCACCAAACCACTCGGAGTACCCGCGTACACCGTCGGGTTTGGTTTGAGCGTTCCAAAGCTTTTTTCCTATCCCCTCAAAAAAGGAGCTGTTTAAAAAGCCAGTTGACTTTTTAAACAGCTCCTTTGTACGGGTTAATGCGTTTTATGAGCGTTTCAAAACATATTTCTTCTCGAAAAAAATACAATTTAAATACACAAAGTAAACTTTGGTTTCTGTGAGAGCTTGCAGCTATAGTCATGTATCAGGTTAATAAATCCAACTTAAGCATTTCTCGTTCTGTGAGGATGAGAATTCATAATATGTTTTTTATGCGGCAAATAACTTATGTCAGGTTGTTGATTTGCCGATAAACGGCTCAATTAAAAAATGCGCCAATCCGAAGACGGCGCATAAAAAACGCAAGACCTCGAATAGTCGCCAAACATATTCTGAACTGCTGAATAGATATAAGGAAATACTACAAGCACATTTTACGGTCTGCATTTTTTACAAAACGTAATAAAATGTGCTAATAGTTTCTAACATATGTAATTTATCTATTCAGTAAAAATATATTTGGCAAATATTATTATATCACGAAACAATTTTTTTGTAAATACTTTTACGAAAAATTGTTTCGTGATAATTTATTACGGTTTTTAAATTGTAGGGGACGATTGCCTACAATCATTCGATTCATATTTGGTATGCGGGCGACCACAATAGGGTCGCCCGCATGGAAATGTATTAAATCATAAAAAAATTCTAAATACAAATAAACGAAGTACAAAATTTTAAGGTAGGGGCTGTAGTGAAATGGATTCATTTTTCTGCGGCTCCTTTTATTCCATGGTGTGACAAAGTATGCTTACTTGTCAAAATCCACAAAAAAAGATAAGCATGTAAAATAAAACTTTTCAAAACCACAAAATAAAAATCTACCGTATTGACATGCTTTGAAAAAGGTATATAATATATAATGGTGAGTGATATGTCGTTTTAAAAAAACGAAAGGAAAAACATTTAAAATGTGCGAAAATAATCTGTATATAAAAAGAAAAGAAACAGAGGGAATAATCTGGTCCGTGCTTGCGTCTTTCGGATATAAAGACATTGAGCCTACGCTTGTAAAGGACGGAAAAATTATACTCCCGACCGACATGCGAAAAGCAGTTACCGACAGCAGCCGCAAGGAAGAATATGTAAAAAGATATTGCGCTGCCGGTATAGTATATAATGAGGAAAAAGGCAGCATATGCGAACGGGGCGAATATGCCGCGGAGCTTGTGGGTGCGGATACGGCATGCGCATGCGCAGAGCCTATAGCTGTCGCTGCGGAAACGCTAATCGCACTCGGAATAGAGGATTTTTATATAAAAATCGGCTCGAATACATTTGTAAAAGCATTATGCAAAGCAACAGGAAAGGATTTTGAAACGTTACTTTGCGCGATTAAAAATGATAATGCCGCGGAGCTTGAAAAATTGTTATCGGATTATGACGGAGAATTAAAGCCGCTTATTCTGAATATTAAAAATATAATGGGCGATACGTGTATTCTTGACAATATCGAAGATGTAAAGCTTCCCAAAGAGGCGCAGGATACGATTGCACAGCTGTGTGAGATTTATACGCTGACAGTGCTTTACGGCTTTGAAAAATTTCCGATAATCGATTTGGGACTTGTCGGAGACGATGAATATAACGAAATGTTTTTTGAAGTATATATCAGCAATTCGGACAAGCCGATAGCAAAAGGCGGAGTCCGCGAAGCCTTGGGCAAAAGATGCGCTGGAGTTGTTTTTTATACTGACGCGCTTGCCGAACTTACAAAGGGTGCCGGAGAAGAAGTTTCGAAAACCTTGATTTTTCCGGAGAAAGCGGCTTTCGGTATTGCCTACGATGTTGCGTACAACCTGCGCGTGAACGGCTGCCTGGTTGAGGGATATGTAGGAAACGGCGGATATAAAGAAGCCGAAAAATATGCGAAGAAAACCAATGCGGAATGTATGCTAAGAGTATTTTCAGACGGAAAGCTGCAAATAAAAGATTTTAAGCGCGGCGACATTACCGAAACGACGGTAGATGATTTTCTGGGATATTATGATGAGCATGAAGAGGAAGAGGATTGCTGCTGCGGAGATGATTGTCATCATCATCACCATGAGCATTAAAATTTTTGCGGAAATACAACATGGGAGAGGACATTTTCATAAAGCGTGAAAAAAACTTGTCGATTGTAAAGCCATGGTTTTATAATCGGCTGAAGTGAAAAACCGAAAAGGAGTATAATCATGCGGTACGGGATAATAGACATAGGCACGAATACAATACGGGGAGTTGCCTACGAACGAAAGGGTGAAAAAACGGAAGATAAACTGGTGCGTTCGCATATTTTGCAGGAAACGGCGGACGACTGTCTTTCGGAAAACGGAATTAACAGGCTTATTGTGGTAATCAACAAGCTTGTGCAGATACTGAGAAGTGCCGAATGTGAAAAAATCGGCTGTTTTGCAACCTCTTCAATGAGAGATTTAAAAAACAAGGAAGAAGTAAAGGCGATTGTTAGAGAAACAACCGGAATAGACATTGATATATTGAGCGGTGCGGATGAAGCGGAATGTGACTTTACGGCACTTAGGGCAAATATCGCCGAGTGCAGTGCCATCGGAACAGACCTCGGAGGCGGAAGTTGTCAGATAGTTCAGTTTGAACAAAGCAGATTGATTTCGGCAGAATCTTATGATATAGGCTCGAACAGATTGAGACGCAAATTTGCGGAGAATATTTTGCCGACAGCCGAAGAACGAAAGAAAATGGATTTTTATATCCGTAATCTGCTTATGGATGAAAAGAATTTGTTCGGCGTAAGATACCTGTACGCTATGGGCGGCAGTGCAAGAGCGGCTTTGAAAATCTTTTCGGTGCTTACAAATACTGCGTGCGAGGATAGATTTTTAAGTGTGGAGATGCTGGACAGGCTTTGCAAATTCAGTGACAGAGAGCCGGAAAGAATGTATGACATTTATGCGAAAATTGTGAAAAGCTATGCCGATACCGTTATTAGCGGAGTGGCAATTTTGAGAACTATATGCGACATTTTCGCATCGGACGGAATTTACGTTGTCAAATGCGGAGTCCGCGACGGCTATCTTGAAAAGATGATGAAAGAAAATTAAAGTACCCAAAAGGTGGTAATTAAAATAAAAGTAATTATAGCGGAAAAGCCGAGTCTTGCGCGCAACATTGCGGCGGGCATAGGCGGGCTGAAAAAACAGAGCGGGTTTTTTCTGGGTGACGAATACATAGTGACATGGGCATTCGGTCACCTTTTTTCGCTTGCGGATGTTGAGGAATACAGCCCGAATCCCGACAGATACTGGTCGATGAAAAATCTGCCGTGCTTTCCCGAAAAGTTTAAGTTTGAGCTGAAAAAGGACGCAAACAAAAGAGTTGATGACGGAGTAAGAAGGCAATTTGAGATTATAAAAGCACTTGTAAACCGCGAGGATGTGACCGAAATAATCAATGCGGGAGATGCGGACCGCGAGGGTGAAATAATAGTACGAATTTGTGTTGAAAAAGCAATGCCGGAGGAGAAAAGCTTTAAAAGACTGTGGCTTCCCGACCAAACTCCGGAGACAATACGCGCGGGGCTTGCAGAGATTAAGGATGAGACCGAATACGAAAATCTGGCGAATGAGGGGTTTGCCAGAACGTATATAGATTGGCTCTACGGAGTTAATCTGACGCGTTATGCGACTTTAAAATCCGGAACGCTTCTGCGGGTCGGCAGGGTGATTGTTCCGATTGTGAAAGCTATTTACGACCGCGATATGTCGATAAGGAATTTTGTGCCGGAGATATATTATCAGCTTGTCAGCAAGGCGGTCACAAACGGAGAAGAAATCGAGCTTGTGTCAAAGAAGAAGTTTTCGAAAAACGAGCTTGACAAGGCAAAGGCAAAATGCGCGGAGTATAACGCACTTTGTGCGGTTGTGACTTCAAAGAAAAAGAAAAAAGACACTCTTGCCCCCGGAAAGCTTTATTCGCTTACAAAGCTTCAGAATGTTCTCGGGAAAAAGTATAAAATGTCTATGGCGGACAGCTTGAAAATCGTTCAGGATTTGTACGAGAAAGGGTATGTGACTTATCCGAGAACAAACTCGGAATATCTTGCCGAGGCGGAGCAGGATAAGGTAAAGGGCGTATTGGCAGCGGTGAAAAAGCTTGGCTATCCGGTAATCTTCAAGCACAAAAAAACAATATTTGACGATTCAAAAATAGAATCGCACTCGGCACTGACACCGACGCATAAAATTCCGAAAAAAGAAGCTTTATCAAAAGAGGAGTACATAGTTTACAGCACAATAATGAGACGTTTTGCGGCGGTATTCTGCGAAGAGGATTGTATTGTTGAAAAAACGGAAATAAAAATCGATTTGGGCGGAGCGGAGGAATTTAACCTAAAAGGCACCGTTATGGTCGAAAAGGGCTGGACAAAGTACGATGATTATACAAAAAAGGATAAAATGCTTCCCCTTTTGAAAAAGGGCGACACGGTTAATATTAATTTTGAGCCGAAAGAAAAAGAGACCACGCCGCCGAAGCATTATACAATAGAAACACTGAACAATTATTTGAAAAATCCGTTTAAAGAGGATAAAGCAAATGCCGCCGAAACCGTGGGAGAGGATGACGCGGAGGAATATCGTGCAATTTTCGAGGGACTGGAGCTTGGTACGGAAGCGACCAGGACGGGAATTATAGACAATGCGAGAAAGAGCGGATACATCTTGCTGAAAAAGGATGTTTATACAATTCTTCCGGAGGGCGAACGGTTTATAGAATATTTGAGCGATATGAAAATCAGCATGGACAAGTATAAAACATCCGAAATGGGCAAGGCTTTAAAAAAGGTGTTTCACGGAGAATTTTCTATAGACGACAGCGTCGAAATTGCAAAAAAAGAAATTTCCGAGGTGTTCGGACACGTAGCCGAGCCGCCCGAAACCGATACCGACGACGGCTTTATGGGAGATGTTTTGGGCAAGTGTCCGATTTGCGGAGAAAATGTTGTACGTACAAAATTCGGATACGGCTGCTCAGGATACAAAAACGGCTGCAAATTTTCGATAAGCCGAAAAATATGCGGCAGAATTATCTCGGCGCAAAATGTAAAAATGCTGCTCGAAGCGGGAAAAACCTGCAAAATCAGCGGCTTTGTTTCGCCGAGAACAGGCAAAAGCTTTGACGCATTTTTGAAGCTTGACGGAGGAAGAGCGGTATTTGAATTTTAATTTACCGCGTGGATATTGACATTTTTTACTGTTTATAATACAATAATAGAAGAAAATATCATTTTAGCGTAAAGAGAGGATTAAAGTCTGAATAAAATCGCCCATAGCAAAAAAGCGGCACTCGGTTTTCTTTCAGACTTAAGCTTTGTGCCTTACGGCACGGAAAGGAATGGTTATAAAAATGAATACACAAGAGAGAATATTAAAATTTTTTACGGAGAAGAAAATCGAGGGAATAACACCCGATACCGACCTTTTTAAGGGAGGTTATGTCGATTCGCTTTTTGCTATTGAGATAGTTGTATTTCTGGAAAAAGAGTTTGGCATAAAGATGAAAAATAAAGATATTTCCGAGAAAAATTTCCGAACTGTTGAAAATATTTCCGAGACTGTTGAAAAATATCTGTAATTTGAGTATAGATGTTCCTGCCGAACAGGCGGTAATTGCCCATGCGAAAAATTTTCTTTACTTTGTTCGAAAAATGCACATGGGCGTTTTAATCTCTTATCATTCCCGGCCCTGTGGATAAGAGCAGTTTAAGTACAATTTGTGCCGGCACAGGGCGGCGGAATGGAGATTAAAATGTCTGACAAAATAAAATGCGTTGTATGGGACTTGGACGAGACAATATGGGACGGAATACTTACCGAGGATAAGAACGTTACCTTAAAAAAGGGAATAACCGATATTATAAAAGAGCTTGACCGACGTGGAATTTTGCAGTCGATAGCAAGCAAAAACAACGAAGACGACGCTATAGAAAAGCTTAAAGAGCTGGGAATTTACGATTATTTTCTTTATCCGCAGATAAACTGGAATCCCAAAAGCGCGTCGATTAAAATTATCCGCGAAAAATTAAATCTCGGTATAAATACGTTTGCGTTTGTTGATGACCGCGAATTTGAGCGGGCGGAGGTAGGGCACGGGCTGCCGGAGGTTTTGACGATAGATGCGGCGGATTATGAAAAAATACTTGATATGGAGTGTATGAAGCCGGAATTTATAACCGAAGATACGATAAACCGCAGAAAAATGTATATTTCGGATATGCAGAGAAAACAGGAAGAAGCCGAATTTACCGGCACAAGCCATGAGTTTTTAAATACTCTCGGAATGAAGCTGAAAATCGAAAAGGTTACCGAGGCGGATTTGCAGCGTGCATATGAACTAACCGTGCGTACACATCAGCTCAATTCAACGGGGTACACCTATTCTTATGAGGAGCTTTTGAAATATATAAATTCCGATGAGCATATTTTTCTCATAGCGAGCCTTCAGGACCGTTTCGGCGATTACGGAAAAATCGGACTTGCATTGGTGGAAAATACCGATGTTATGCGGATTAAGCTTTTGCTCATGAGCTGCCGCGTTATGAGCCGCGGAGTGGGTTCGGCATTTTTAATTCATCTTATACACCTTGCCGAAAGGTTTAATAAAAAGCTTTACGCGGACTTTTTGGAAACCGACCGAAACAGGGTAATGTATATTACTTATAAGCTTATGGGCTTTGAAGAGGAAGAAAACCGGGACGGAAAGATTTTATTAAAATACGATTCGGATGATGAAAAAGAATTTCCGGAGTATTTTGATGTTACGACGGATATGTAGGCATGAGTTCAATCTGACTCATAAAATAAGATCCTTTTGCATAATATCATATTAAAGTATTATGCGAAAGGACTTTTTTGGCATGAGGAAAAAACTGCTTTACGCCTTTTTGATTTTTATTACTTTGCTTTTGATAATAAACCCTCAGGATTCTGTAAAATACGCAAGAGGCGGTCTCGGCATGGCGGGAGAAATTATTGTTCCGTCGCTGTTTCCTTTTTTTATTTGCTCGGGTCTTTTAATCTATTCGGGTTTTTGCGAAATTCCCGCCAAATTGATGCAGCCCGTGATGAAGCCGCTTTTTAACGTAAACGGAGCCGGCGCGGCGGCGTTTGTGCTCGGAATAATAAGCGGTTATCCGCTCGGTGCTCTCACCGCGTGCCGGCTTTACGAAAAAAGCTATCTTTCAAAAAGCGAGGCAGAAAGAATGCTTGCGTTTTGCAATAATTCCGGACCTTTGTTTATTTTGGGAGCGGTGGGAATATCTCTTTATCAAAATCCGAAGGTCGGTACAATTCTTTATATTTCACATATTATTTCGGCCGTGCTTACCGGCTTTATTTTTAAATTTTATAAAAAAAATGAATATAATGCCCCGAGAAGCAGGATACAAACCGAGGCGGGGAGCATAGGCGAGATTTTTTCGACAGTATTGATAAATTCCGTTCAAAGTATTTTGACAGTTTGCGGAGCTGTTATTTTTTTCTCGGTGGTTTCGAGCCTTATAACCGATTTGCTGCCGCTTACGCCGTGGATTAAAATTTTTGTCACGGGTCTTTTGGAATTTGTTACGGGGGTAAAGCTGATTGCTTATTCGAACATGCCGCTTTATGAAAAGCTGGTGCTTTCGGCGGCAATTGTGGGATTTGCGGGTGTCAGCGTGCATGTTCAGGTGCTGGGAGTGGTATCGAAATACGGACTCAGCTTAAAACCGTATATAATCGGAAAAAGTATTCAGGGCGTGCTTGCTGCGGCTTTGACAATGCTCATACTGCGTTTGTTCCCGGTTGAAAAAACCGTTTTTGCACCCCTTTCGGTAGAGGTAGGCGGTGCCTTTGCAATGGATTCGCTGTTTGTAATAATAACGGTGGTTTCGGTTTTCTTTATTGTCCTTGCGGGAATGATATTCGGAATATTTAAAAAAATGTATCGGGTGAAAAAGGAATACGGAAAGATTTAAAACATGTATAATAATCCGTAAAAAAATTTTGCCGAAATGACAAAATTTCCGCAAAACCGTTGCTAATGTTGAGAAAATGTGATATGCTTATTTTATAAAATAGTTAATTGTAAAATGTAAATTTTACAATTAGCTATATTTTATAAAAGTATAACTAAGGACACGTTGGAGGACGATGGAAATGACATCTGCAATCAATCCCAAGGCCGTGTATTTCCCAAAAAGACTTGCAGACGACCTCGAAAATATAAAAAACTATCCGCTGACAGTGCTTGAAGCACCGTCCGGCTTCGGAAAAACAACCGCACTTGAATTTTTTTTCGGTAAAGAAGAGTTTGAAAGTACATATATATTGAAGCATACTTTTTTTTCTGCCGATGCTTCGGAATATTGGCAGTGGCTTTGCAAAGTGCTGACCGGAATTGACCGAATCAGTGCGGAAGCGTTGAAAGGAATAAGAATGCCGTGCGGTGAGAATATGGCAGATATTCGTGAAATAATGGGAGACTTGGAATGCTCGGAGGATACATATATCATTTTTGACAATCTTAACGCTTCCGAAAACGATATAAAATGGTTTTTGACCGCGCTTTCATGCAGCTCGGCAAGTAAGCTTCACTTTGTTTTGTCAGTCCAAACGGCGGGAACAAACAGCAGAATTGATATTGCCGGAGGCGGCAAAGCGTATTTTATCGATGCGGATGATTTTGCATTTTCAAAGGACGATTGCCGCGCTTACTTTGCATTGGCGGGCATGGTGCTGACCGAAAGCGAAACCGCGGAGCTGTATAAAATAACGGGCGGTTGGATATTTGCCATATATTTGCAGCTGCTCTTTTACATAAAAAACAAAAGGTTTGAAAGAGGTATTTTGAACAATTGGATTGAAAAGGCTTTTTTCGGCAGATTAAGTGATGAGGAAAAAAAGTTTTATTTGTCGCTTTCGCCGCTTAAAAGCTTTACGCTCGGTCAGGCTGCCGAAATCAGCGGAAAGGATATTGACTTTGTGCAGGCGCATATTTGCGGCGGCGGTTTTGTTCATTACGACAGCAAAAAAAACGTATATTATTTTCATAATTTGCTGCATGATTATTTGCGCGAGGCTTTTTCCTGCCTTGGAAAAGAGGAAAAGCAAGGGTATTATCTTGCTGCCGCAAAATGGGAGGAAAACAGAGGTGAGAAGATAAATGCGATAAGCCTTTATTATAGAGCGGGAGCGTATGAAAAGATTTTTTCCATGCCGCACACGAGCTATGACCTTTCCGATATAGGTGATGTAAATACTCGCAAAATGATTTTTGATATATTGGACCAGACTCCGCATGAAGTTAAGCTTGAGCATTGCGAAAGCATGATACCGCTTGCTTTTATATTATTTTTTATAGGTGAAATTGAAAAGCTTTTTGAAGTTATCGAAGAAATAAACAGACTTGTGAGCGAATGCAGTCTTTCCGAGGAGAAGAAAAACGCTGTTTTGGGCGAGACAGAGCTGCTTATTTCCTTTACGGCATTTAACGATATAGCCGAAATGAGCCGTCACCACCAAAAAGCATTTGAGCTTCTGGGCGGCAGGGCGAGTCTTATTAATATGCGCAGTACATGGACTTTCGGCTCTCCGTCGGTTATGTGTCTGTATCACCGAAATGCGGGAAAGCTTGAAAACGAGCTTAAGCTTATGGATGAATGTATGCCGCGGTATTATGCACTTACCGGCGGTCATGGCAACGGAGCGGAATTTGCCATGCGTGCCGAAGCGGAATTTATGCGCGGCAGGCTTGAAGAAGCGGAAAAGGCGGCGCACCGTGCCGCATTTGAGGCGCAGAGCAAAAATCAAAGCAGTGTTTATCAGTGCGCTTTGTTTGTGCTTGCAAATGTTGCTGTTCAGCACTGTGATGAGGCGAAGCTGTTTGACACGCTTTTTTCGATGTCCGAGAATGCGGCATCCAATGAAGAAGATATGTGCAGGTACACGCTTGATCTTTTTTTGGGGTATATATATGCGTTTACGCACCGTGCCGAAATGGTGAGCACGTGGCTTGCGGAAGGAGATATTACCGAAAATCGGCTTGCGCCGATGACTGTTCCGTTTGCACAGATTGTGTACGCAAAAATCTTGTTTGAACGCAGAGAATATATAAAGCTGCTTGCATTTTGTCAGTTTGCCCGAAAGCGGGCAGAGGCTCTTTGCAGCATTTTGCCGCAGATATATTTTTATGTATTTGAGTGCTGCGCAAATGTTGCATCGGGTAATGCTTCCGATGCCGAACAAGACCTGAACAATGCGCTTGCACTGCTGGGCGGCGACAAAATATATATGCCGTTTGCGCAAAGCTTTTCCACAATAAAGCCGATTTTGAAAAAGCTTGCCGAAAAGGAGTTATATTGCGAAGCGGAAAGGCTCGGCATTGCATTCGAAAAGGCGGCGGAACAAATCGGCACCGTAAGAACAAGGCTTTCGCACCGCGAACGGGAGGTTGCGGAGCTGATACGCCAGGGCTTTACAAATAAGCAGATTGCGTCGCGTCTTTTCATATCGCTTTCAACGGTTAAAATGACAATAAGCAATATATTTGATAAAACGGGAGTAAGATCCCGGGCTCAGCTTGCCGATATGATAAAAAAATAGCCGATGGCCAAATTGACACAACTCTTTCTTATGGTATAATAAATGTGTACAGCTGCATTTTGTGCGATTTTACATTTATACCCGAAGGGAGAGTTGTTTTTTTATGAAAAGAAAACTTACATCAATTATACTTGTTTTGGCTTTTGTTCTTTCTCCTGCGAGTACGTTTGCCGTTTCTGCGGCAGATACGGACAAACCCGATGTGCTGCGCAGTATTTTCGGCGGTATCGATGATATAGAGCCGGATGAAAAAGCTTTGGATTTGCCGTATCTTGACGGTACGGTGCTTTCGGATGTGCGGGAGCCTATCTATATGTATAACGGCGCTTCAAAACTGCTGGGCGAAAGCAGCTTTGCGTCCGACAGCATATCGTGGAAAAATTCTGCGGGTTTTACTCTTAAATCCGGAAATGTAACGATAAACGGCAAGACATACAACATCGGCAGTGAATTTAAGCTGCTTAATGCGTCGGAGGGCGATTTTAACAACGACGGAAAAAAAGGTGAACTGGCAGTTCTTGCCGCAGCAAAGACAACGGATAACAAATCGCTTCTTTTACTTTGTACCGCATCGGCTGCGGAGCGTGACGGCGTGCTTTCTCCGATTGCTGTTTTGTACAGCGGCACAATGGATTTTTATAATAATATCAGGGAATTTGCAAATTGCATGGAAATTGTATGCGCTGATGTAAACGGCGACGGTTATGATGAAATTGTAACTGCAACGCCGACAAGCGGATATACCGCGCAAACCTTCGGTACATATAAAATAGATAAACACAGCGGTGCCTATCTTTGGAGTCTTGAGGCTGAAAACCGTGATGCAATAAGCTGGAAAACCGCCGGCGGCTGGCAGCAAAATCCGTCGGAAATTTATACGGGAATGAATATGAGCTACGGCGAAAACTGCTATATAGGTGCGCCGGGAACGACCGCAGCACTTGCGGCGGGAGACGTAGACGGCGACGGTTACGATGACCTTGTAACAGCTTTTTCAACAACAAAAGCACAGTACAATGCAAATTATTCGAGTAATTTGTTTTCGGTTTACTATATAGGCGGTGCGCCTACAGTCAGCGAAATGGTTTTAAAAAGAAACGCTTTGATGAGATATGTTGACGGTGAGGTAAAAGATAATCTTTATCTGGGCGTAACATCGGGAGATGCTGCGGGCTTTGACGTTGATATATGCGACATAGACGGCTCGGGAAAACCGACAATATTCCTTTCGTTTAAAGAAACCGTCCACAGATGGCAGGCGATGTCGGGAAACTTTATGTATACGCCGAGATTTTACATATATTCTTTTGATATGAAAAATGATTACAGTAAATTTACGGCGTCTTTGATACACAAAGGCGGAATTTATCACCATGGCTGGCGTGCGGGCGGCGAAATGAACGATACCTGTGTATTCAGAACAGACCCGATTGATTGTGCACCGGTAAGAATAGGCGTATTAAAGAAGGATTTCGGACTTTCGGAGGGTAAATCAGGCTATGCATCATCGGGAACAATCATTGCCGACCAGAAATATTTTTCGTTTGTGCGCTATCCCGACGGTGACAAATACCGCTATGAGCCGGAGACAAAGAGTATGAATTCGTATACTGGAGACTGGGGCAAGAACAGAGAGGATAACGGACATGGTTTTGCGGACAGAGATTGCGTATTTTACAGAAACGGTAT
>CAKSJU010000059.1 GCA_934463455.1 uncultured Clostridia bacterium
CATTTTGCCGCCGTAAAATAACAACACCGACAAATCAAAGGTGAAACATATACTCTCTCTCAAAAACACCCTTGATTTGTCGGTAATTTCATGCTATATTATAAAACAAAAATCCCGATTTTCTCAAAAACATTAATTAGAATTTGCTTAAATTACTAAATCCCTTTTCTGCTTTTTTCTCGTCAAGCTCTTCCGAAATAATCGGAATATCCAGTCCGTATTCTCTTAATTTTGCAAAAATCAAATTGTAATCTAACATTCCCTCTCCGGGAGTCACAAGCCTTATACCGCCGTTTTCCGCAACAAAATCTTTCGCATGAATAACAGCTATTTTATCCCCGCAAAGTGAAAACATATCGGTTATAATTTTATCCTGATTTTTGTAATTTTCATAAGTAATGAGATTTACCGGGTCAAAAATCACCTTTACATTATCAGTATTTAAATCTCCTATAAGTCTCGCCGCTTTTTCCGGAGTATTAATAACAAAACAGCTTACTCCCTCTATTCCGATACAAACATTATATTTTTCAGCCTCTTTTGCAAGGATTTTCATTGTGTTAAGCACTCTTTGATATGCTTCTTCGGTATGGGTTTTACCTTCAATAAAAATCCCCGTCTCCGTTCCTACCACTATAGGTTTTAAAACACTTGCATATTTTATTTTTTCTTTAAATTTAGCGATATTTGCTTCAAGCTCGCCATCCTCCGGAGCTGACGGATTAATATAGCTTCCCAAAACGGCAATATTAAAATCTTTAACCGTATCTTTTATTTCTTCCGCATACTCCCGCGTGAATTTTCCGAATTCAAATCCCGATATACTTTTTTCCGGCACAAACTGCAAATAATCAATGCCCATTTTTTTGCATTTGTTCAATGAATCCTTTATATCCTCTCCCGAAACGTCGTGAAGCCGTATACCTTTTTTCATAATAATCTCCGCTCTGCCGCCCTGCTCCGGCACAAACAATAATGATAATTCTCTTATCCGCCGGGAAAATGATAAGAAATTATTACACCCGTATGCTTTTTAAACAAAGAAAAAAGAAATCACTCGGGCAATTTAATCCTCTAAAAGCAAATAATGCCTGCCACACCTAAAACGACTGTCCTAAACCTCGGACAGTCGTTTTAAATAATAAATTAATATATTACTCTTACTCCCAAAACGCCCTCTATAGCAGCAATTTTGTCAACAACCTCATTTGTTATTACATCATCTGTATTTATGATTGTATATGCGTAATCTTTCTTGCTTTTATTAATCATATCGGCAATATTTATATTGACCTCTGAGAATACTTTAGAAAACTGTGCAATCATATTCGGAATATTTTTATGAGTTACCGTAATTCTTCCCTTGCCGCCAAGCTGAAGCTCACAGTTCGGGAAATTAACCGAATTTAAAATATTTCCGTTTTCAAGGAAATTCGATATTTCCTGCGCTGCCATAACCGCACAATTATCTTCCGACTCGCTCGTAGAAGCACCGAGATGAGGAATAGCTATTATTCCTTTTTGATTTACTGTTTCCGCAGACGGAAAATCAACAACGTAGCAAGCAACCTTGCCACTTTCCAAAGCATCTTTTATATCGCTGTTATTTACCAGCTCTCCTCTTGAGAAATTCAAAATTCTTACGCCGTCTTTCATCATCGCAAAAGTATCTTTATTCAAAAGATTTCTTGTCGAATCATTAAGCGGAACATGAACTGTAATATAGTCGGCAGTCTCGAAAATCTGCTCCATGTTTTTCGCCTTTTTAATATGGCTTGATAATCTCCATGCAGCGTCAACCGAAAGATACGGGTCATATCCGATAACATTCATGCCGAGATGTCTTGCGGTATTGGCAACCTTAACTCCGATAGCTCCGAGACCGATAACACCCAATGTTTTTCCCTCAAGTTCCTGACCTGCAAAATTCGATTTACCTTTTTCAACCTGTTTTGCAACATCGTCGCCTGTTAATGTATTTGCCCATGCAATACCGTCGGTTATTTTTCTTGAGGACAATAAAAGCCCGGCAATAACCAATTCTTTTACCGCATTTGCATTTGCTCCCGGGGTGTTGAAAACAACAATCCCTTTTTCGCTGCACTTATCGATGGGAATATTGTTCGTTCCCGCTCCGGCACGTGCTATGGCTTTCAAATTTTTCGGAAGCTCCATATCGTGCATTGCATAACTTCTCAATATTATACCGTCAACGTTTGCCGAAGCATCGTCCGTTACGGAATATTTGCCGCTGTCCAGCTGTTCAAGTCCGCATGCCGCAATTTTATTTAAAGTCAATATATCATACATCGCTCTTTACCTCTTATTTATTTTCTTCTTCAAATTTCTTCATAAATTCAACAAGCTTCTTTACACCCTCAACAGGCATTGCATTATATATACTTGCTCTCATTCCGCCTACAGTTCTGTGGCCCTTTAAATTAACAAGTCCCGCTTCTTTTGCTTCTTTAACAAATTTAGCGTCAAGCTCTTCATTACCCGTAACAAACGGAACATTCATCAGCGAGCGGTCTTCTTTTACGACAGTACCTTTGAACAAATCGGAGCTGTCAAGAAAATCATAAAGAATTTTTGCTTTTTCTCTGTTTATTTTTTCGATAGCCGCAACTCCGCCCTTTTCCTTAATCCATTCAAGAACAAGCTTTAACACATAAATTCCGTACGTCGGAGGAGTATTGTAAAGCGAGCCGTTATCGGCATGAATTTGATAATTGAACATAGTCGGAGTAATATCCATCTGATTTCCTATCAAATCTTCTCTTACTATTACCAATGTAACACCTGCGGGACCGAGATTTTTCTGTGCTCCGGCAAATAACAAGCCGAACTTCGAAACGTCTATTTCTTCAGACATTACCATTGACGAAATATCCGCCACCAAAGGAATATCGCCCGTTTCCGGTAAATCATTGTATTTTGTACCGTATATTGTATTATTCATACAAATATAGAAATAATCCGCATCCTTTGAAAATGTTGATTTATCAAGCTTGGGTATATATGAAAAAGTTTTATCGGCAGACGAAGCAACCTTATTTACGGTTATGTATCTTTCCGCTTCCTGTGCAGCTTTTTTTGCCCATTGACCGGTAATAACAATATCGCATTTTTTATTCTTGTTTCCCAAATTCATCGGAATCATTGTAAATTGACTCGAACCGCCGCCCTGCAGGAACAAAACCTTGTAATTATCGGGCACGTGCATTAATTCTCTTACCAGAGCCTCAGCACCCTTTATAATATCATCATAGTCCTTTGAGCGATGGCTCATTTCCATAACCGACATACCGGCATTTCCGTATTCCACCATTTCTTCCTGCGCTTTTTTAAGCACTTCTTCGGGCAGCATTGACGGGCCTGCCGAAAAATTATAAACTCTCATTACACCCATTCCTTTCTTTGCAACAGCAAAAGCTTAAAATATAAGCTTTTTTAATATATAACTATTTTATTATATAATAATTTTCACAAATAGTCAATACTATCCTGTCATTTTTTTAACGTATTATAAAAAAGACGGCTTCATGCCGTCTTTTTTTAAGCAATAATATACCAATTTCTATTCAATTGATTCGATAATGGCATAGTTTCCGTCTTTTCTTTTATATACCACATTCATTTCATCCGTGTCACGGTTTTTAAATACGAAAAAGCTGTGTCCGAGAAGATTCATTTGAAGTACCGCCTCTTCCGCGCTCATGGGTTTAACATGAAAGCGCTTTCTTTTAATAATTTTAAATTCCGCTCCGTCCAAATCATCATCAAAATCCTTACCGCTTATAAGCTGATTTGTATCAAATGCTTCTCTTTTAATTTTCTTTTCCAGTCGGGTTTTATTTCTTCTTATCTGTCTTTCGATAACATCCACCGTTCTGTCTACCGCAGCAAACATATCGTCATCCGTTATTTCTGCACGATAAATCATTCCTGACGCATACAGCGCAGTTTCCACACATTCTTTGTCTTTTACCGTGCTCAGAACAACTCTTGCCTCGGGCTCTTCTTTAAAGAATTTATCAAGCCGACCGAGTTTTTTCTCGATATGTGCGGTCTTTCTTTCAGTTACCTCGACTTTTCTTCCTATAATGTTAAACTTCATACTGTATCACCCTTTGCATTTGAATTTCAAGAGTTTTATCTCTTATTATTTATATACCACATTTTTCTGATTTTAAACATTTTTTATTGATTTTTTTTCAATATTTTAGTATAATAGGTAGTGAATAAAATTATATTAAATCGGAGGATGAAAAATGAAGTTGTTGGTCTGTACATCATTTATAATGCTTATTCTCGGATATTTTCTTAAAGACAAGGCTTTATTAACAAAAAAAATGTCCAAAACTTCTTTTTATGTCATCTTTGCGGCAGGATTTTTGCTCAGGCTGTTTTTTGCATATATTTACCGCGGGCACAACACCGACATAAATTGCTTTCTGTCGTGGGCAGATATGCTTTATAATGACGGTTTACCCGCTTTTTATGCATCGGAAAGCTTTACCGATTATCCTCCCGGATATATGTATATATTATGGGTTGCGGGATTTATTTTAAATACATTTAAGATAAGTGGAAAACTTGCAATCATTTTTATAAAGCTGCCGGCAATTGCCGCAGATATGGGAATTTCATATATATTGTATTCACGCTTGAAAGAAAAAAATTCTTTTCTTTCGCTGCTTGTTTTGTTTAATCCGGCAATTATAATCAATTCTTCGCTATGGGGGCAAGTGGATTCCGTATTCACTTTTTTTCTTGTACTCTCTTTTTTATCTCTTACGGAAAAAAACACATTTTCGGCATTTATAACCTTTGCGGCTGCGGTGCTTATTAAGCCGCAGGCTTGTATGTATGCCCCGCTTTATATTTATTACATTGCAGCGTCGGTATATCAGAATAACGCATCAATTAAAAAAATCTCCTTATATACTTTTGTATCGGTTTTTGCATTGGTATTTTTGATGTTACCGTTCGGCATAAAAAATGTATTGTCGCAATATCTGAAAACCCTGTCTTCATATTCATACGCTTCGGTAAATGCCTTTAATTTATGGGCAGCACTCGGACTAAACTGGCATGAGCTGAATTTAACCGTTAACATTATTTCATATTTATTTATTGTAATAATTACAATTGCTTCTTTTTTTATTCTGCATAATACAAAAGATAAATTAAAATATTTTTATGCAGCAATGTTCATTTGCCTGTCTGTATTTATGTTATCTGCAAAAATGCACGAAAGGTATGTATACCCTGCGGTTATTTTTGCGGCTTTTTGTGTTGGCTTCGACTTAAAACGATATATACTTTTCAATTTGCTGACCGTAATGCAGTTTTTTAATACAGCGTATATTCTTTTTATATACGAAACCGACCCCTCAAAATATTGCAACACTCCGCTTGTAATTGCTGCTTCAATAATAAATATTGTAATTTTTCTTTATGCTTTATATATATCGGATGAAGAACAAATAAAATACATTCATTCCCCAAAAAATGCAGTAATCGAAAAAAGTACCCCGTTTAAGCATTTATCAAAAAAGGATATAACCGCCGTATGTCTGATTACAGTTATTTATGCCGTTATAGGTTTTTCAAATCTCGGAACATTTTCCGCACCGCAAACAGATTATACAATCGAAAAAGCCACTATTACCCTTAATTTCGATACCCCGGTAAATATCAAACAAATTGAATATTTTCTCGGCTCCTATCCGCTTGATGAGGATAATATTTTAACATTTACCTCCGAAAACTGCGAAAAACAATGCAACGATTCCGATGTATTCTCATGGAATACTATTGAATTTGATGAATTTACAAATTCAATAAAAATTTCAACCAACAAAAAAGCCTCTGTTAAAGAGCTTATTATATCGGATTATGAAAATAATACTATTGTTCCGTCAAATGCGGATGAATTTCCGCAGCTTTTTGACGAGCAAAATACCAGCCAGTCTCAAAGAACATACTTAAACAGCACTTACTTTGATGAAATATATCACGCGCGGACTGCATATGAATTTATACACAAGCTGCCTGTTTACGAATGGACTCATCCCCCTTTGGGTAAATTTTTAATTTCGCTCGGTATAAGGATTTTCGGAATGAACACATTCGGCTATCGGTGCGCAGGAGTTCTTTTCGGTATTTTAATGATACCGGTACTGTATTTAACGGCAAAACAGCTTTTTAAGAAAACATGGTTATGCTCGGTTTTGTCGCTTATTTTTGCTTTCGACTTCATGCACTATGTTCAGACCAGAATTGCAACAATCGATGTCTTTGTAACATTTTTTATAATGCTGATGTATTATTTTATGCTGATTTATATTTGCTCGAGTTTTTATGATAAACCGCTTAAAAAAACCTTTTTGCCGCTTTTTTGCTGCGGACTTTCCTCCGGTTTTGCCATTGCCTGCAAATGGACGGGAGCATACGCCGCACTCGGTATCGCCGCTTTGTTCTTTATTTCATTATCAAAACGGTATTCGGAATTTTGCGCCGACAGAAATCTACCTTTTAAAAAAAATGCGGCAATAACATTGATTTTTTGCTGTATATGCTTTATAATAATACCGTTGAGTATATATTGTATGTCCTATATTCCCTACCTTGCCGCCAACGGTGAGGGAATTTCGGGAATTTGGAAAAATCAGCTTGATATATTTACCTATCATTCAAAAACCGTTGTATCAAGCACGCATTCCTATGCTTCAAAATGGTATACGTGGCCTTTGATGCTGCGTCCGATTTGGTATTACTCCGCAGAATTTCCAAGCGGAAAGGAAGCAGGCATCAGTGCTTTCGGCAACCCGCTTGTGTGGTGGCTCGGAATACCTGCAATGCTTTTCTGCATAAAAAATGCGGCAATAAAAAAAGACCGAAATGCAATCTTTATTTGCTTGGGATATGCCGCTGATTTTCTGCCCTGGGCATTTGTGGAACGAACTATGTTTATATACCATTATTTCCCGTCAGTGCCTTTTGTTGTGCTTTCAATAGGATATGCAATAAACGAAATGTATAAACACAGTCATAAAGTAAAATATATTTCATATATATATACTTTTGCTGCAATTGTTTTATTTATTCTTTTTTACCCCGTTCTTACAGGAACACCCGTAAATGCCGAATTTGTTAAAACATTTCTGCGCTGGTTTCCGGGATGGGTATTAATTAAATAACATTATAACTGTTAATGTTAGATTTATTAAGCTCTTGTCAAATTTTATCCTGCGGATAAGAGAAATTTCAGCGTTACTTTTGCCGATGCAGGGCGGCGGAATGGAGATTATTATGAAAGTATTAATGATTAACGGAAGTCCAAACGAACATGGCTGTACCTATACAGCTCTTACGGAGCTTGGAAAAACTCTGAACAAGCACGATATAGAATACGAAATTGTGCATTTGGGCAAAAAACCGATGGCTGCCTGTATAGCTTGCAAAAAATGTTTTGAGACCGGCAAATGTATCTTTGAAGACAAAGTAAATGAAATAAATGAAAAGTTAGACGAATACGATGCAATAGTTCTCGGCTCACCTGTTTATTATGCAGCACCCTCGGGACAGATTTGCGCATTCCTTGACCGTCTGTTTTATATATCCGGCAATAAAATGTGCGGAAAATTAGGCGCATCGGTTGTTTCCTGCCGCCGAGGCGGAGCAAGTGCAGCCTTTGACAGGCTTAATAAATATTTTACAATAAGCAATATGCCTGTTGTAAGCTCGCAATATTGGAATCAGGTACACGGCTCCTGCCCGGAGGATGTACTGAAAGACGAAGAGGGGTTGCAGACAATGCGTACCTTAGGCGAAAATATGGCATGGCTTTTAAAATCGATTGAGTGCGGAAAGCAGCACGGTGTTCCCTCTCCCGTATATGAGCAGAAAGTCCGAACAAACTTTATAAGATAATTTAAATTGGATGTAAAAAAAAGTCCGGAACGCAAAAAGGCATGTATTACTTGAAATGTATATATTATAAAATAATCTATTTTAATGATTTTGAAAAAAATCTCAAAATTTTCGATTTTTATTATATTACAATACCTTTTTGCTACTCCCTCACCAAACCCGCGTACGCCGTCGGGTTTGGTTTGAGCGTTCCGAAGCATTTTTTTCTATCCCCTCAAAAGGCGGTGTATAAAAAGTACACCGCCTTTAATCAAAACCTCACAATATACCGAACAAATTTTTGTTAAAAATAACGAAAATTTGTTTGTTTTTTTCTATTGACAACGAACAAATTTTCTGATATAATACAATTAATAAGTTAACGAACAAACTTTCGTTAAGGAGGTAATTAACATGAAAAAAATAACAAAAAGACAAAAGATGATGATAAAAAGAAGAAGATTTATATTATTTATGACGCTGCTTTTAATAGTTACATGCTGCGGTTTTTCTTCGGCAAAAAACAATGTTACACCGTCAAATGACAGCGCATATATCTCGGTATATGTCACACCCGGCGACACGCTTTGGAGCATTGCACAGAAAAATAATCCCGAAAATAAGGAACTTCGCAGCCATGTCCGCGAAATCCAAAAATATAATAAGCTTGCCTCTTCAACAATTCATGCAGGCGATGAAATTATTATCCCATTAAATTAGTTCTAACCCCATACATCTTACATTCCAACAGGTGTATGGGGCGGAATTAATTTATTTCAAAGTCTTTCAATACTTCATATAATTTTTCGAGAGCTTTTTTCTCAATTCTCGATACGTAAGACCTGCTTATCCCCATCATATTTGCAACTTCTCTTTGAGTTTTTCTCGGCATATTGTTTAACCCGTACCGCTGTGAAAGAATGTCGTATTCGCTTTGTTTTAATATTTTTTTCATAACCGCGCGCAGCACCTGCGCATCATACCGTGATGAAATTATATCGGCGACATCCTCTTCATCTGTTTGCAGTATATCGGAAAGTGAAAGAGAGTTTCCCTCTTTGTCCGTTCCTATGGTTTCGTCCATTGACACTTCTCCGCTTTGCTTTTTTAACGTACGCAAATACATAAGAATTTCGTTTTCTATACAACGCGCAATATATGTAACCAATTTAGGATTTTTCTCCGGATTGAATGTATTTACACCCTTGATAAGACCGATTGTACCTATAGAAATTAAGTCTTCGTTATTGCTCTCATTTCCGTACTTTTTTGAAATATGCGCAACAAGACGTAAATTGTGTTCTACTAAGGTGTTTCGTGCCTTCGTGTCCCCTGCCAGCATTTTTTCTATACACTCTGCCTCTTCCTTTTCCGACAAAGGATTCGGAAATATTTCATTTCCGCTTACATATCCCACCAATATTAAAAGATTATTTATTAAATTCATTAAAATTTCAAACATACTAAAACTCCGTTCCGCCTCCATACGCCGATTTAATCCGCATGGCAATGCTTGTATTTTACCTTTTACAATTGACCATCACTTTAATAATATTTATTATAATTTATATTTTTTATGTATGTCCCGGCATATAAAAAAAGCTTTATTTTTTTCATATTATATGATATAATTGCATTAATAAATTAATTAGGAGTATTTACTTATGAAAAAAATTCTATCACTTTTTACGGCAATATCGTTTCTGTTCGGATGTATTCCGCAGGTTTTTGCGGATACATACTGTGAAATTTCCTCTGATAAGCCTTTACGCCTTATAGTTGAGCTGGACGGATTACCTGCCGCTTTTTCCGGCGATGACAGCGGTTTTACAGCATATGATGAGCAGTCTGTATCTCAGGATGAAATCATTGAAAATATCAAAGATACTATCGACGAAAATATTAATGTTAAAAATACATATTCCAACATTTTTAAAGGTTTTTCAATATCTGCCGAATATGACGATATGGAAAAAATACGCAGTATGCCCGGAGTGAAAAATGTCTACATATCGCACACATACTATACTCCCAAGCCGCAGCTTGTAAATTCTGCCGAAGAAATCGAATTAGACAGTTATATTACAAACAATTTTGGCTACACCGGTGAAGGACAGGTTATTGCTATAATTGACAACGAATTTGACACATCGCATGCTTTTTTTGCCGATGAGCCGAAAAATCCGCGTCTTTCAAAAGCTGATATAACAAACTTTATAAGCGAATCCAATTCTACCATGACCGACGAGGTGTATAAAAGTGCGAAAATTCCTTTTGCATACGATTATGCAAAAAGCTCTTACAGCACTTTAGACAGTAACTTAAGCCACGGCACCCACGTTGCCGGTATTGCAGCAGGCAAAAACGGAACATATAACAACAAAACATTTTCCGGCATCGCTCCCGATGCACAGCTTGTGTTAATGAAAGT
This sequence comes from uncultured Clostridia bacterium, assembly GCA_934463455.1. Lineage (GTDB taxonomy): Bacteria > Bacillota > Clostridia > UBA1381 > UBA1381 > CAKSQL01. The sequence continues at coordinate 10,352 of CAKSJU010000059.1, forward strand.
AAGCAACAGCGGCGGCAGTATGAGTGAAGATGTTATTATCCGCGCCCTTGATGACGCAGCCAAGCTCGGAGTCGATGTTGTCAATATGAGCCTCGGAAGCGATTATGCACCCTCATATTATGCTTCCGCATTTTCAAAAGCTGTTGAGAATGCACGAAATTCGGGAGTGTTTGTTTCGGTTGCTTCCGGAAATTCATCACGCGGCTATAACAATAAAACTCCGCTTGCCGAAAATACCGATTACGGAGCAAGCGGTACTCCCGCTGCATATGCCGCCTCCACATCTGTAGCGTCAATAAATAATACATTTCAGACTGCCGAAGTCGAAAAATTTGCTTTTCCCGACGGATCTGCGAACTATTATGTCCCTTTTTCCAAAGCGTCGAAATTTTCAATCAAATTCAGTGATAAATATTATCCGTATGCCTACTGTACAACCGATTCCTACGGAAAACCCGAACAAACAAATTTAAGTGGAAAAATCGCACTGATCCCCCGCGGAAATGGCATAGATCTGTCACTTTTTGAAAAAGCGGGAATTATAGGAATCATTTTGTGGAACAATGCCGAAGAATATATAATCGGTCCGGATTTTTCAATTCCCACAATAGTCGTCAAAAATTCTGTGGGTACAAAATTATATAATAAAACAGACAAAAGAATAAAAGCTCTCAAATCCGTATTTGGGGATATGTCGTCTTTTTCATCGTGGGGACTTCCCGAAAACCTCGATTTAAAACCCGAAATAACCGCACCCGGAGGTTATATTTTATCATCCGTAACCGGAGGCGGCTATGGAATAAAGGGCGGTACTTCAATGGCTGCTCCTCATATTGCAGGCGCGGCAGCATTGTTAAATCAGCATATATCCGAAAGCAATCTGACCGAAAATAAAACCGAATACCCCGAATTGGCGGAAAATCTTATGATGTCAACCGCGGATATTCAAAAAAGAGACGGTATTCCCTATTCACCGCGTTATCAGGGTGCGGGGCTGATAAATCTAAAACGTGCTGTCGAAGCCACAGCAGTTTTACAGGGCACAAACAACAAATCAAAAATAAATCTCGGTGACAAGCTTACAAGTCAAATACCGATTTCATTCAAAATAAAAAATCTGAGTGATACAGAACAGCTTGTTTTCAATTCAGTGTCGTTTGACATATTAACCGATAACTATGCCGCAGGCGACGGTCAAAACTATGTAAGCGATACAAAAAAGCTTTCAGCGGTTTCAAACAACATACCCGAGTCGGTGGTTGTACCGCCGAAAAGCTCTGTAACCGTTTCTTTTACAATATCGCTAAATCCCGATGAACTCGCGGAAAATACTAAAATTTTCACAAACGGATTTTTTATAGAAGGATTTATTTATCTTACCGATAATGAAAATAAAGTATATAACATGCCGATTTGCGGATATTACGGAGATTGGAAAAAAGTTCCGTATTTTGACAAAACAATGTACGATGACGGCGGCAGTATTTTATATGATGAAACATCAAAAACAGCAACCGGCACCTACCTTTTTACAAATTCTTCGCGTGTAAGCAGTAATACCGCAATACTTGGGCAAAATATTTTTACAAATGAATTTCGTAAAGATAAAATATCGATTTCGCCAAACAATGACGGATTAAATGACACGCTGTCGCTGCAGCTTCAGCCGTTGAGAAGCGGTTTTGTTTTAGAATATATTGAGGATGAAAGCGGAAATAAAATAAATACTGCGGCTCTTACTGCATATAAATTCAATAGCCGTACCGCTTCTGTCTTAAAAGAATCGGACAACAATTTACTAAGCGACGGAAATTACAAATATGTATTGAAAATGTACAGCAACGACAGCGTAATCAAGCAAAATGGCGGTTATATCTTCCCGGATGAATATGATGATTTGCTGGTTTTTGATTTCAATATAGACAGGAGTACACCCGAAATAAAAAGCTACACCTATTCCGCCGACGGAACAAAATTATCGGTTACCGCAACAGACAATCACAGTATTCAAGGAATTTCTGTTTATGCCGATGAGACCGAATATGTTATTGCGGCAAATTCGGAAGAAAATGCGAACACAAGCGTAACATTCGATATTTCGGGCATTGATATTTATAATGCAAAAATCCGCGTATACGATTATGCTATGAACGTAACCGAAGCAGCTGTTCCCGAATATCCGTATAATATTAAATACAACCTGTCGGAAGAAACTGCAATGGATACCGACATTACTCTTACATATAACATCATTTGCAAAAATAAAACCGATGTATCGGTTATAGTCGGCGGATATAGCTCCGACGGAAAGTTATTGTATGTCACCGCTCCGGAAAAAATATCACTTAAACAAGGTGTAAACGAAAAGCAATTTTCAATCTCATCCGATAACGAAATCGATCATTTTAAACTGTTTGTCTGGGACAGCGAAATTGATATGAAACCGCTTGCAGCCGTAAATTAACAAAAAGTCTTTACAGTATTCAAAAAAAAGAAGCACGGTTCCGAGATATTCCTCGGCTGTGCTTCTTAAACCTTTTAATAAACTACGGCATCGTCTGCGGTGAAACCACCGAGCGAATTTTCTTTTACCTGTATACAAACAAAAGAAATTCCGGTCATCCGTAAAAAACGATTCTAACACCTACTTTAAGCAGTCTTTCACGGAATATACTCGTAACACAGGATATTCTGAATACTGCAAAAAGGAATAATAAAAAAATAATCAGTATGGACAGTGAGCTGTAAAAGCCGTCTGCATACTGATTAAAAGCAATAAAAAACCGAGTGCCGTACAAAACCTTTCAAGTTCTGTAAAAACACTCGGTATGGTGCGCCTGAAAGGACTTGAACCTTCACATCGGGGACACCAGATCCTAAGTCTGGCGCGTCTGCCAATTCCGCCACAGGCGCATATCAAAAATTATAGGATAATTATAACATAATTATGGATTATTGTCAAGTACAAATATAAAATATTTATATAAAGATA
>CAKSJU010000060.1 GCA_934463455.1 uncultured Clostridia bacterium
CTCCGAGCCTGCGGGAGCAAGTAACTCCATTTTTACCCATTCCTTTCCGAATAAGAAAGCCGAAATCAAAATTACATGGAATCCAGCATATCAAGCATTTCTTTTTCTTTTGCCTCATATTCGCGTCTCAGCTTTTCCTCTGCCTTTTTACTTTCGTTTTTCATATTTTCCAATTCTTTTTCAAGTTTTTTTATTGTATTTGTAGCTTTGGAAAGCTCTTTTGAATATTCAACCAACTGACTTCTGATTAGGTTTGTTTCCTTTTCCTCGGATTCGGACGGTTTTTTTAACTTTTCTTCAAGCAATTCATCGCAGAAATTAAGAGCAGTCAAAACAGCAGCCGTATCATATGCCAGTTTCGGATTTTCGTTTTTGAGCTCCCGCATTTTTCGGTCTACCTCTTTTGCGACTTTTTCTATATATTTACTTTTCTCATCGGAAACAAGGTTAAATCCTCTTCCCATTATGTCAACACGAACTCTTGTCCTGTCCATTTTTTTCACCTCCCGAAAAACTATGTAAAGTGAATTACTTGTCATTTTTTGTCGACTTATATATAATTTATTATACTACGTTTTATGAAATAAATCAATAGATAAAATGTTAATTTTTATTATTTTTGTAAATATTGTAAAATAAATACCTTTACAGTATTTAAAATATCAAAAATACTTGTAAACTTTTATACTTTATGATATAATTCAAATATAAAAAAGCTTTTGATAAAAGCTCCGCCTGCGGGCGTAGGAATAAGGTGGCATTTTTGATTTTCCGTCATTGCGTTTTACGCAATTTCCTACAAATTAAAAAGAAACGGAGGAAAGCACATTGGATTTTTTGTGGTCTAAAGAATTATGGTCTGCTGCAGCCGCAATATTGATAACTGTTCTTTTATGGCTTGCAGTTAAAAAAATAACAAAAATATATATGCAAAAAGATGATATTTCCGGGAAGAAAACAACGAACATAAGCTTTATTGCAACTATAATAAAATATATTCTTCTTGTAATGCTTCTGATTACCATTCTCGAAATTTACGGAGTAAACGTTTCTTCGCTTATTGCAGGACTTGGAATTGCCGGCATTATCATAGGCTTTGCGCTCCAGGATATTTTAAAGGATTTAATTATGGGGACAAGTCTTGTTGTTGACAATTTCTTTTCCGTGGGCGATGTTGTAAAATACAAAAATATAAAGGGAAAGATTATATATTTCAATATAAAGGTAACAAAAATTCAAAGCATTGACACAGGAGCAATATGTACCGTCTGCAACAGAAATATTTCCGAAATAGAAAAGCTTCCCGATTATTTTTATCTATCCGTTCCCATGTCTTATGAAATAAGCGCACAAAAAAGCAGAGACATTCTTAAACAAATCTGTAAAAAAGCCGCCGAAACCTCTCTCATAAAAAAATGTGAATTTTTGGGGACCGATGAATTTTGTGAAAGCTTAATCAATTATAAATTATGCGTACATTGCGACGCTTCAAAAGCTTATTCGGCACGCCGTGCCGTTCTCGGCATTGTTCAGGATGTTTATACCGAAAATAACATTTCTGTTCCGTATAATAAGCTTGATGTAAAATTACTTTAAAAAATAAAAGCTCCGAGCAGGTAATATTTGCTCCGAGCTTTTGTTTTTTTAGCGGGCCGCAAAAATATCAGGTTTCTATAAGCAGTGTAACAATTTCATAGCATCCTACATCTACCGAAGCACATTTTTCATTTTGTAAATCCGCTTCGTATATCGAATTTTCCGTTAAATCACAAACGCTTACTTTTTTTACAGTAAATCCAAAATTAACCGTACACTTGCTCTTTGTTCCCCATGCGTCATATAAGCGTACAATTATCCCTTTTCCATCCTCCGATTTTTTCACCGTATCGATAATTATATTTTCATTTTTCGATGATATAAAACTAAATTCCGGCGGCAGCGTACCCATGCCGTGCGCACAAACACATTCAAGCGGTTTATTAAATAAATATGCCTCCCGTATAGTCCCTCCGCGTTTAACATTTCCTTTATGAGGATAGATTGAATACATAAATTCATGTCTGCCGCGGTCGGCGTCCTCGTTCGGATATGTTCCGCATTTAATCAGCGACAGGGTCATTTCTCCGCCCAATGCACTGTATCCGTATTTACAGTCGTTTAAAATACTTACTCCGTAGTCCTCTTCGGACAAATCGCCCCATTTTTGCGCGCATACTTCAAATTTTGCTTTATCCCAACTTGTATTTTCATGTGCCGCACGTTCTATATTACCGAATTGAATATCGTATGTCGCCTTTGTTGTATGTATATCGGTCGGGAAAATTACTTTCAGCAAAACATGGTTTTCCTGCCAGTCAACGTCATATAAAACATCTATTCGCCTGCTCTTATCATATACGATTATTTTCTGTGTTATCCGTGAATTAAAATAGTTTCTCTTTATCTCAAAACCTCCAAAGCCGTTTCCTCTGATAATTCTCTTTTCGGAAACGTCATTGATTTCCCACTCTTTTTGTTTATAATAATCGGATATTTCCCAATTATCAAACTCCCGCGGATAGTCCTCGAAAACACTCAGCCTGTTAAAGCGTTTCCCCGCTTTTACAACCTCGCGCCCGTTTACTTTATCATACAAAGATACAATATTCATATCTTTATCAAATTTCAAAATATAATTGTTGCTTTCGATTTCCTGCTCATCAACACGTACATTGCTGTCGGAAATATCGGATATATTTTCTTCCTCTGTAACTTTCCAGCCCATAGCCGGTATATTCCCGGCATAAAACACCTGTCCGTTATATTGTGCATACCCCGACACTTCAAAGGAATTGGGATTATACACCAGTATGCCCGATTTTGATACATTGTGTGCAATATCGGCAAGCTTATCATCTTTTATTTTTCCTACTTCGGCAATAAGTTTTTCATACTGAATTTTACTTTCATCATATACTTCACGTATGGAAGAGCCGGGTAAAATATCATGAAACTGGTTTAACAAAAGCGTCTTCCAGCCGTCATTTAACCGGTCTTGCGGATATTCCTTATTTTGCATAAGCATATCAAATACCGAAACCGTTTCCGCCGACTGGCATAGAAATTCACACTTTCTGTTATACCTTTTATTAATTCCCATTGACGTATATGTTCCGCGGTGAAATTCAAGATAGATTTCCCCCGTCCATAAAGGTGTGCGTCCGCTTTGCTTACATATGTTTAAAAATTGCTTTTCATTTCTTTCCAAAAAGTCGCCCGCACGGCTCATTTGCGCTTTTGGCGTGCCGGGAATACCATATTCCAATCTTTTTTCCGTTTCAAGCATTTCTTCGGTCGGGCCTCCGCCTCCGTCTCCGAAACCAAAGGTCAAAAGTGTTTCATTGCTGTAATCTTTCTGCTGATAATATTTCCACGTTCCCATATGCACAGACGGAGTAACTTGCCCGTTATATTCCATTAAATATCCGTTATCATCATTTTTATTCAGTTCACGCACCGTAAGAAAATATGAAAAAACTCGGCTTCCGTCAATTCCTTCCCACAAAAAGCTGTCATACGGCATTCTGTTCGATTCATTTCTGCTGATTTTTGCCGTTACGAATTTATCTATTCCGCTTTTTTTCATGATTTGCGGTAATGCCGCATTATATCCGAACACATCCGGCAGCCACAAAATATGGCTGTCAATGCCGAATTCCTGCTTAAAAAACTTTTTCCCGTGTATAATTTGTCTTACAAGACTCTCTCCGGATGAAAGATTACAGTCGGCTTCGAGCCACATTGCTCCCTCTGCTTCCCATCTTCCCTCGCGTATTTTCTCTTTTACTTTTTCGTAAATTTCCGGTGCTTCCTCTTTTAAATATTCATAAAGCTGCGGCTGTGACGACATAAAAAGGTATTCCGGATACCTTTCCATCAGCTTTAAAACCGTTGAATACGAACGCTGAACCTTTTCCCTTGTTTGCGCCAAGGTCCACAGCCACGCAACATCAATATGAGTATGACCCACATAGCTGATTATTACATCATTTGTTCCGCACTCTTTTTCGTAAAATTCGGTTTTGATATATTCCTCGGCATTACTGACCGAGTCGAAAAATACGGCTTCATTTCTAAAGTCCACCAAATTGCATGCCTGTTCAAGACATTTTATTATTTTAATATGATTATAATCATCTTCATCCATGCACATAGCGGCGTCATAAGGAACTTTTAAATCATAGTACAGCTTTTTAATTTGATTGTTTACGGCAGCCAAATTAAGCATTATTTCCACTTTATCGCATATAGGCCCTGTATAAAAATAAATAAGAACATTATACTGTCTGTCACTTTCCAGATAAGCATATCGGTGATTTATGTCAAAGCCCTGAACTATTTTTCCGTTGAGATAGAGCAATCCCTGCGGATTTTCCAAATCCCACGTTCCCATGCTCCCGGTTATCATTTCCAGCACTATATCTTCATTTTCCTCCGTGCGCGGAGTCTTTATCTCACAGCTCAGCCAATAATGCCTGTCTCTGCCTTCTACAAAATCCCCTCTTTTTAAGCTTTTCCAATTTGCGTCAATATCGGGAAGCTCTGCGCTTTCCTTATATCCGCACTCAATGTACTTCACTTCCGAAATTTCACAAATATTTTTTTTCATGCGTGAGCCGATATTGTCTATTGTAATTCTGATTTTATCTTTTATAAATTTATTCATGTATTTCCTCCCAAATGCAATTAAGCTTTTAAAGCACAGCAAGGAGCTGCAGCAAAAATGCAATAATTTTTGCTGTGGCTCCTTTTAGGGTCTTTGCTCCGACCCGTTATTGCTTTTATCTTTTTATAACCCACACACACCTCGGCTCGGTATAATGTGTAAAGACAATGACCTTGTCATAGTTGCCGACAGATATTTTTTTTGTAATAATGTCGTTTACATCTCCGACAGCAATACTGTTTTTCTTTTTCGCCGGATCAAAAATCAATACGCATGTAATAGTGCTTGCTTTATAAAACTCGGGATAATCGTCATCCCAGTTATTCAGCTGCATTACTCCGTCACGAATATCCTTTGCATAACCGACTACATACCTTTCGGCATTACCTTCATCAAATTTATAATTAGTTGCGGCTGTTTCGGAAACTATGCCTCCGCCTCCCGCCGAATAAATAAGCTTATAATCTACAATTTTATTTTCACTGTCTCTTTCAAATCTTACAATATCTCCTTTTTGCAAAAGCTGTGATACATCACCCTTCAGCCTTGTGGACGTATAGTACTCAACCGCAGTGCTTTGCACATATCCGTTAATTTTATATACCTCTTCGTCATTATCATTAACGCTTCGATTTATATCACTTATAATAACAGGGGCATCCGCAGACGAGGCAGTAAATCCGTTTACATTGTAGGCTACAATCGCGTCACAAAAAAAGTCATCACTGCCGCAGCTGTAGCCTTCGAATTTACCTGCAACATTTCCTGCCATTGCATTCAAAGTCTTTACGTTAAAAGCGTCGTTCGAAGCCGTTTCCATATCTTCTGCTTTCGGCACATAGAATATCGGAATATCCTCGCTCCTCGGAACTATCTCACCATCTAAGACATTGGATTTTGTATTCCTTTTGAAGATTTTAGAATACGATCTGTATATAAAATCCCCCGCTGTACGTCTTAGTAAAGTATTACTGTTGCTGCTTGCGGAAGTGGTTGCTCCCTCATATGTCATCGCTCTGTCCTCCGGGAAATCAATCGCCGTTATTTTCGAGTCCTTTGTCATATATCTTATGAGCTGGCTGCCTTGAAATTTACTTACCACATCCTCAAGCTTATGCTTTTCACCGTCTGTTCTGATTTTTTCATCGGTAATCAGATGTGTTTCAACCGCTCCGCTTTGATTTAAAATCTTGAGTTTAACCGCTTTTCTGTCCGTCTCATTGTCCTGATACGGCTTTGCCGTGATAACAAACGCGTACATCCACATGCCGTCGTTACTTCCTACTACCGCGCTGATTTGATTTCTTGAATCAAAGTAAACCGTAACTTTTACACCCGTCCTGTTTTCCCATAATTTTTTATATGCTCTGACGTTCATACGGTATACTTTTCCGTCAATTGTAACATCGCTGTATTTTTCATTGGTTTTTACATCCTCAACCGTGCCGGTAAGGCTTTCATTGTTTATAAATACCTTTATTTTTTCTTTTTTACAGCGTTGTATTGTAACAAGCCTGTTATCTGAAAGCTGCGAAAAATCCGTTTCCATGCCGTTTTCGTCATAAATCGCATACTCTGCGTAATCCTCCAGACTTACCGATGTTTCACCCGTTGACAAAGCATTTTTAAATGTTATGGTACTGTTGTCATTTACGATGCTTTCAATCCAGCCCGCATCATAGTCTTCAACAAACAAAACTTCATAATAACCGTCAGAGTCATTATCTATCATTGTTATGTCTCCGTAAGCAGGAATGAAATTCCTTACGTCATCACTTATTTCGCCGTTATATACCAGTTCAACATTAGTGTCAATACGTGCCTTTTTTGTTTTTTCATTTTCATCCGTATATGTATAAATTCGATTGCTGTAATTTTCTACATCTTCGCCCGAAACGGTAAGCTTAACATTATTTACGGGTGTGGCATATACAAAAGCATTTTCTTCATCATAATAGTATTTAACTCTGAATCCTACAAAATCTTCTGCTTTTTCGAATTTATTTTCATAAACGGTGCCATCGATAATGACATCATTCAAGCCTATGTGTTTATTTGTGATTTTTTTATCGCCTGCCGCTTGCAGTATACCCTCAGAGACTTTAAGTCCCATTCTCTCGGTCATGAATTTTTCGTCTTTTTCATAACTTACACTTTCGTTTAACTTTGCTTTTACAACCTCAACATCCATTAAATTAACCAACATTTTTGCAGCAGAAGCTTTGGTTACTTTTCCGCTTGTATCAACATCCTTTGAAAGCTCTGTTTCCGCCGCCAATGCCATATAATTTTCTGGATATTCGCCGCTTGCTTTAGCTATCGCTCCGTACCCTGCGGCATTAAGCATCATAACATAAGCCTCCGGATAGGTTACAGTGTCGTCGGGTCTTGCATACAAATCTCCGTCTCCTGACAAAACGCCGAGCTGATAGAGTCTTTCAATATTTGAAGCGGCATAATGATAGTTTTCCACATCATCAAAATACTTTTGCCCCGAGGCAATATTTGTATAATCCGCATCGCTTTTATAAAACAGCATTTTGCTGAGCATCTGCATAAAATCAACTCTTGATAATTCTTTTTCCGAATTATCGTTTTTCATAATGCCGAGAGTTTCCAGTAAATCCGCTTCATAGCCGATTTTAACATTCATTTCTTCGATTTTTGCCGCCGCGGCATTGCCTGCCGCAAGCACAACTGCAAGAACAATCGATAATGCGGCGTGTCCGATTTTATTTCTGTTTAGCATAAATGTTTTCTCCTCCCACTAATCACGGTTTACATAGTCCAATATATTCGAAAGGATAACTGCCGCTTCCGAGCGAAGCAACGGCTGTTCCGGAGCGAACAATTTATCTGTTTTGCCGCTTATAATTCCCAGTCCAACCAATGCGCGAACAGCCTCCTTTGCCCAATCCGATATCTTGTCATCATCTTCAAACACATACCGGTTTTCTCCTGCACTTGCGCCGTTTTTCTCAAGGTATCTCCAGAAAATTGCCGCCGCCTGTTCCCTTGTCAGAGTACCGTTCACTCCAAATTCATTCTCGCCTATTCCGTAAAACAAGCCCGCTTCGGTCACCGCATTTACATATCCCGCATACCAGTCACCGGAATTTACATCATTATACCCAAAGTCCTTACCGCTCTCCGAAAGCTTTGCCAATTTGCAGATAATAACCGCCGCCTGCGCTCTGGTAAGCTTGCCCGACGGGTTAAACGTTTCATCACCCATACCGGTAAGTATTCCGCTTTCAACGCATTTTCTTATCGCTTTTTCCGCCCACATTGTCAGTTCAACATCCGAAAACAGCTGTTCTTTTTCGGTTACATTTTCATTGATCGATGGCGGATTAAAAGCAATCACCGACGAACTTTTTGACCCGCCGCCAGAGCCGCCTCCTCCGGAGCTGCCGCCGCCGGGATTTGTATTGCCGCTTTCTTCCTTGTAATTGTTATATGCCTCTTCAACAGCCCGAAGGTCGATATAGCTTTTTCCTGTCAAATATCCGCATGCCTTATCCATATCCTGCGATTCCGAAAGATTAAGCCAACCCTTATTTTTATAAGCTTCAATAAGCATTTTTGTTTCAGCTGCGAGAGATGCGTTTTTAATTCCCTGCGTCAACAGAATGTTTTTTTCCGCTTCAAGCAGTTGTCCGACGGTTGTATAGCTTCCGTTTGCGACATATGTGTAAAACGAATTGCGTATATCATCGCTCAGCGAATTAAGAATACTCTCCCCACCGTTTCCCGTAATAAATTTCAAATACTCCTCGAATTTTTCATCGGTAAACATTCTCTTAAGCAATTCACCGTTATGCTTTTCATTAATTAATGATAGCAAAACAGCGTCATTCAGCATTTTGTTAATGTCTTTTACCTCTGCGGCTTCGCCCGGCGCACTTAAAATAGTGCTGTCAAACCCCGCACTGCTGCCGATTTCGGAATAATATCCGGTAATATCGAGTGCCTGCGCATATTTTTCGACATACTCCGACACACTGCTTCTATCGGTGAGCATTTGGTTAAATTCATTTATCATCACAATTCGGTAGTCACTGTCAAAAAACTTGAATACAACATCTGCTTTTTCGTTTTTTTCGGGTGAATATGCCGTGAAATTATATGTCCCCGTCGTACCCGAATTTACATATTCAAAGCTTGCTTCTCCGGACTTATTGGTATAAATCACATCCGCAAAATTATACGTCCCGTTTTCGTCCAAAACCCGAATGCTTATCGGTTTTGATGCCCCTGCGCCGTCAACGGAAACTGTTCCTTTTATAAAATCGTTGTCAATCGATATATCCACCTTGAGTGCATCTTTTGCAAAAGCAGATACCGATAACATACAAAAAACCGCTGCAATTAATATAAATCTTTTCATAGTGTCTGCCCCCTTATTTTATATAGAAATTCACCCAATTGGTATTAACATCGTACCATTCATCAAATGCCGCAACCTCAAGCGTATATTTTCCTCTTTCAAGACCGCTTAAATCAATCTTAACTGTATTATCTTCAACGGTATAATTTGCATAATCCTTTTCATTCAGCATAACCTTCAATGCTTTCTTTTTGTTCTCCGGAATTTTAACGGTAACAATATTCACATCTTCGCTGCTGTATGTTCCGCCCTCTTCAATACCGCTTATTTCAAGCTTGCTTCCCGTATCGTCTACATCGGACGGTAAATCCGAACGATAATACGCAAAATCCTTAACATAGAATTTTTGTGACAGTTCATGCGAATCGCTTCCTATACCGATTGAGCTTATATACTCCGGTTTATACCCTCTTGTGTCTACCGCACCCAATGCGGACCAGAATATAACAAACGATTTCCACGGCAGCACAACCTGTTTCCACTCGTCTCCCGTTTCAAAATGCGAGTCCATGCCGAGCCAGTAATCCGTTCCGTCATCATAGTAAGTGAAAACATTTACATGATTGTTTTTTCCCGATTCCGCATTTTTGATTTTAAAGGTTATCCCCTGCGACCCTTTTGTCGCTTCCGGATCCGCAACCTTAATTTTCGGCCATGCCCAGCTTTTGCCCGCAAAATTTAAATCAAACAAAAGTGCTTCCTCCTCCTCGGAATAGGAGATTTCCGCTTTACAATTGCCTACGTTTGCCGTATCCCAGTTATCCGGATTGTCCCAGCCTTCATATGGAATAAAGTCGTCTATAACTCTTCCCTCATTGCTTGTTGCAAATCTTGCTTTTGACGGTGACAATGCTCTGCCGTCATCAAGCTCGCCCTCAATCATAAGATAGCCCGCGTCGCCTACCTTTGCTTTTTCGGACAGCTTAACCGTTATCGGATATTCAGCAAAGCTCATAGGCGCAACTTTAAATCTTATAACCTCCGCACTCGGAACAAGAATATCTCCGTCCACTATGGTAGAGCCTGTTTTTATTCTGATTGTGCCGCTTTGCTCGGTCTTATTAAAATTATACAGCTTTATGCCGACCTTTTGTTCCTCATCCCAATCGACCGTATATCCGTTGCTTTTTGCTTTTTTAAGGTCTTCGTTTTCCCAAATCTGCTGAATGACTATTCTCTCGTTTTCTTCATATACTTTTCTTTCCGCTTTCTGCAAGTTTTTATTCGCAGGGAAATAATCCGTTTCATCTGCCTTATCTTCAAATGTTACAAATATCGGATAGTAGGAAATCGGCACCTCAGCCTTTCCTCCCACAGGAGTTATTGTATGCTCCGCTCCCATGAAATCGGTAATTTTTAAGCTTCCGTTTGTTTTAAATGTTACTGTATCCGCTGTTTCACACCATACAACCGCAACATCGCTTACACCGCTGTCAAACAAATAACCCTCGGCACCCTCCGGCAGATTGCATAAATCTCCTTTGTAATCTCCTTTACCCACTGCGTTGTTAAATGCCGACATACTGTTTACAACCACATGCGGATTGAGATTTTTTGTATGGCATCCGTATGTATTTCCGTTTTCCATGAAATACCCGAATCTGAAAAAGCACCTTTTGTCGTCACCGAGTGCAATTCCCTGTGCGGATGAAACTATGTAATATCTTGCCTGAGAAATCTGGGAATCAAAATATGCAACTCCGTTTTCATCTACAGGTATCGACATCCCGCCTTCGTTCATCCATACCGGTTTATTATTGTCATAAGCATTTGCCATTAATATATGTCCCTTAGCTTTTCCCGACGGATACGATGTTTTCGACTTTGTTTTTCCGGAATCTATATGAGCATGATATATATAATAATCACTGTATCTCATAACATCATTGGCAAGCATAAGTCTGTCGTAAGGGTCTTCGCCGCTGCCTGCCAGTCCTCCGAATACTGCTTTTGCGGAATCCGAGCCGTCGTTTACTCCAAGTGCTGCGGCTTTGAAATATGAAGAAAAACGGTCGGCAGGCTCAAACAAAAAGCTTCCGTCCTGCTCGTTCCATATTTCATATTCGCTTCCGTATTTATATGAGGCCATTTTTTTGTTCATATTATAAGCTCTCATAAGGTCATCAGGCAAATTAATATAGCCCATCCAGGTCAAAGAAGCATATCCGCCCGCACTGTCAATACCGCTTTCCTTTAAGTATTTATTCAGCGTGCCGGAATGTGAAGGAATGTAGGAGTCGTCCTCTAATGTATATCCCGGGTCGCCCCCTCCCTCTCTGACCTGCTTAAAGCCTATATATTTCAACGATTTTGCAAGTCTTTGAACAGAGAGCATCGGCGAAGTGAACGTAAGTCCGCCGTCAAGAGCGAATCTTTCGTTATATTCACTCGCTTTACTCAAAGGAGCTACCACTGAAAAGAATACTTCTTTTTGAAGCTTATCGGAAAATTCTCCCGATAAGAATTTAAGCCTGTACCAACATACCGGTAAATTTCCCAAAGTTAGAATATAGCTTTCGCTGCCCTCTTCAAAAGTAACCTTTCCTCTTTTTATCTCTCTTTCCCAAACATCCTCAAGAACAAATTCAAATCCCGAATTTTTCGGAGCATTGTTTGAGAAATTTATTTTAATTCTGACATTTTCTCCTTTTTTGAAAACATTTGCAGAATCGGTCATCCCGACCGCATCCGTTATTTCAAAAGTCGGAGAAACCTTTGTGAAATCCAGATAATCAACCAAAGAGGTATAAAGAGGCAAATCAACCTTAATATTTCCCTCCGCAAGATACAATCTTACGGTATTTATACCTTTATTAAGTCTTACCGTACCGAAATTATATTTCGAGCAATAATCTCCTCTTTGATTAACCCACCATTCGTAATCGGTTATTTTTGTAATATCGGGACGATATTCCGCTCCTCCGTTTACTGAGAAATGAATATTTGAAGCATAGTAGACATTATATCTTCCTGTAATGCCCTCAACAGAATATACTCCCTCCTGCGGGGCGTTCAGCGTATATTCTGCCCATACTCTTTTACCTATTTTAATTGTTGAGTTTAAAAACAATGCTTTTCCGCCGCTGAACTCACTTTTTTCAACTACGGTATATCCCGGGCAGTCAATTTTCGAATAATTTTCGCCCTCGATATGAATATCTGCCGCAAATGCCGCTGTTGAAAATATTACGGATAAAATACCGGTAAGAAGAAATCCAAGCTTTATTTTCATAGTCTTTTCTCCATTTCTTTTATTTAATCACATCACATTTTGTTCAAATGATTAAGCTGATAGTCCTTGCAGGCTTCGGAAATTAATTTATCCATATCCGCGTCCTTATTTGTAATTACTTCCTGAATACATTTATCAAGAATTGCGTAAAGCTGCTGCGCACATGCTGACGGCTCGGGATTTATGGTAATATCCTTAAATGAAAAATAATCGGCATAATCGTCATGCTTAACATTTGCATATTCTTCTCTTAGCCCGTTGATTTTTTTAACATTTTCGGGATTTACCCAAACCTCAAACGCTTCTCTGTCCAAAACTATACCGTTTTGAGATATTGTATTTTCGTATGATGTTCGGGAGTTTTCCAGCTGTTCATCCGTAATATCGGGCGAAAATCCGGTAAATTCAAGCCATGTAAGTCCGGCGTCAATCTGCTCGGGAGTGGAATTTTTGGAAAACATGCGGAGGTTTCCACCCATTTGCGAAAATCTGCCCTTCGGTCCCTGCGGCATTCTCGCAACATAAATATCTTCTTTATCCATTCCGTACTGTGCTGAAAGAGCACTTGACGGCGGATTTGCAAACATCATAGCCACCTGATATGTACCGAAAAGCTTATTCATTTCATTTTGGTCTATTACCGTTTCATCATGCAATGCGTTATATTTCCATTTCAAATCCTTAACATATTGAAGTGCGTCTCTTGCTTCCTGCGTATCAAAAGCTGCTTCGTAGCTTCCGTCGTCCTTTTGCTTTACAAATTCAACCCCGTAGCTCCATGCGATATTAAGGAAATGCCAGCCGCCGCAATTGTTTATTGTAGGAATTACATATCCCGCTTTACCGGTCTTTTCTTTTATTATTCCGGCATATTCGGCAAGCTCTTCATATGTATTCGGAACTTTTATGCTTCCGTCGGCAGTTACAAGCCCCGCTTCTTTAAACAGCTTTTTATCTATATAAAGTCCCTGCGCATATGC
>CAKSJU010000061.1 GCA_934463455.1 uncultured Clostridia bacterium
TATACCGCTTTTCTTTCACATTTGCTTGGAACGAATGTATTTCTCTATTATCTCAGTCGTTGCCTCTATGCCTATACGGCTGCTGTTTATTGAAAGCTCGTAGTTTCGGGAATCTCCCCATTTACTTTTGCAGTAATGGTTGTGGTAGAGCTTTCTTTTTTTATTGTTTTTGATTATCATTTGCTCGGCTTCTTTTGAGGATAAATGATAAAGCTCCGAAATATGTTCTATTTTTTTATCCATATCTCCGAGAATGAATATTGTTGTCAGGCAATCATATTCTTTGAGAATTTCTTCCGCGCAGCGTCCCACAATTACAAAGGATTCGCCGCTTTCCGCTTTCTTTTTGATATAATCAAACTGAATACGCGCGATATTTTCCTCGGGTGAATTGCTGAAACCGTTGACATTTCGTGAAAAAAGCTTGTTTTTCGGAATTTCATCATATTTTTCAAGCTCTTTTACATCAAGATTTTTCAGTTCGGCAATATTTTTTAAAATATTACTGTCATACAATTCCACATTAAATCTTTTTGCAAGCTCCTCGGCAATAATATGCCCGCAGCTCCCGAATTCACGTCCCAGTGAAATGATTAGCTGTTTGTTTTCCATAACAATCTTCCTTTCATTATAAATATCTCATCCAAACGAATGCCGTAGAAATAACAAGCACTATAACGGTTGCCGGAACCATATATTTACAATATCTTCCCCAGCCTACGGTATAACCCTCCTTTGCAGCAACAGACATTCCCACAACGTTTGCCGATGCGCCTATCGGTGTTGCGCTGCCTCCTATATCGGTACCCATCGAAAGCGACCACGCAAGCATGTCAAGCCCGACTCCCTGTGCTGCTGCAAGACTTTGAACTACCGGAATCATTGTTGCCGCAAACGGAATATTATCGATAAACGCACTTGCAATTCCCGAAATCCATATAATTATCGCAACCATTAAATACATATTCCCGCCGCTCACTTTTCCTATGAAATCGGCAACAATTTTAAGTATTCCCGTTTGCTCCAAACCTCCGACAACAACAAAAAGTCCGATAAAGAAAAGCAAAGTTTTGTAATCAAGCTTTTTAATAAGATACAAAGCGTCTTTACCTGCCGCGATAAGAGTAACCGCCGCAATAAACAAACCGATTGCAGCAACCGTAAACCCAGTCTGCGCATGTGTCACCAAAAGCACCACAGCAACAGCAAAAATTACCGCACTCAAAGCAAATCCGCGCTTATCGGTAATCGCATCCTTCGGCGAAGGAAAATCTCCTATTACTCCCACCGAAGCCGCTTCCTTTTGGGAAAGCTTTTTGCGGAAGCAAAAATAGAAATATATTACCGTGAACACCAGCGAAACTCCCGCAATCACACCCGTATTCGAAATAAAATCTCCGAAAGAATAGCCGAGCGATGTTCCGATTATAATATTTGGCGGATCTCCGCACATTGTCGCCGAGCCGCCGAGATTTGCACAGAACACCTCCGCCAAAACCATGGGAATAGGGTCAAATTTCAGCATTTGTGCCAATTCAACAGTAACCGCTGCCAAAAACAAAATAACTGTAATACTGTCTATAAACATCGAAAGGAATGCCGACATAAGCATAAATGTTATTAAAATCGGAACTACTCTGTAATGAACAAGATTTGCAATAGCTATGCAAAGCCATCTGAAAAATCCCGATTTTGCCATTCCCTCTACCATAATCATCATTCCGGCAATAAATATAATCGTTGCCCAGTTAATACCCGTTGACGTCTCCGAGCCGGAGCCGGTTGTATGCCAAAACTCTGCCGTAAATATATTATGTAAATTAAGTGTTTCGACAATTGCGCCAATGCTGTGCATTCCCAATCCGAAAACAAAAACAAAGGTTGCAAGTGCACAGCCGAGTGTAACATAATGTCTTTCTATTTTATCCGTTATAATAAGAGCGAACATCAATACAAATACCGATACCGCCAAGATTTGTGCCGCCATTTTTAAAGTTCCTTTCCGTTATTTCCTTATTTGTCCGTCGCCGTGAATAATATATTTTACCGAAGTAAGCTGTCTGAGCCCCATAGGTCCGCGCGCATGAATTTTTTGCGTACTTATTCCTATTTCCGCTCCGAATCCAAACTCAAAACCATCGGTAAACCGAGTCGACGCATTCACATAAACGCACGCTGCATCAACCTCATTCAAAAACTTCTCCGCCGTTTTTAAATTATTTGTAACTATCGCCTCGGAATGCTTTGTATTATATTTGTTTATGCGGCTTATTGCTTCGTCAACTCCGTCAACCACCTTAACCGCTATAATATAATCGTTGTATTCCTTTGACCAATCTTCTTCGGTTGCTTTATTAATATCGGGGCAGATTTTTTCACATTCCTCACAGCCTCGTACTTCAACATTATTCTCTTTTAAAAGCTTAACCATACCGGGCAGAAAAGCTTCGGCTATTTTTCTGTCCACCAAAAGCGTTTCCGCCGCATTGCATACTGACGGGCGGCTTACTTTTGCATTAATTACAATGCTTTTTGCCATTTCGAAATCGCTGTCACGGTCTACATATATATGACAATTACCGGAGCCTGTTTCTATAACCGGAACAGAGGCATTTTCCACAACGCTTCGTATAAGTGACGCTCCGCCGCGCGGAATTAACAAATCAACATATCCGTTCATCCGCATAAGCTCTGTTGCGGTTTCGCGCTTAGTATCCTCAATCAGATTAAGCGTTCCCTCCGGAATTCCTGCGCCGTATGCCGCTTCCTGCATAATTTTCATAAGTGCAATATTTGAATTTATCGCTTCGCTGCCGCCGCGCAGAATAACCGCATTCGAGCTTTTAAGGCACAGCACTGCCGCGTCAACCGTAACATTCGGACGTGCTTCGTATATAATGGCTATCACACCAATCGGTACACGCTTTTGACATATTTTAAGTCCGTTCGGGCGTTCCCACTCTTCGGTAATTTCTCCGATAGGGTCGGGAAGGTCGATTACCTTTCTGACTCCGTCCGCAATCTGCGATATTCTCTCCTTCGTCAAGGTAAGGCGGTCAACCATCGCCTCGGATATACCTTTCTCTCTTGCATTTTCCACATCGCGCTTATTTTCCGAAATTATTTTTGACGCATGCTTTTCAATTGCTGCGGCAATTTCAAAAAGTGCTTTGTTTTTTGTTTCGGTATTAACACAAGCAAGCTTAAAAGAAGCTTCCTTTGCAAGTGTTCCCTTTTTTATCAATTCTTCGGTCATAACCAATTCATCTGCCTTTCAATCCATGCTTTTCTATACTGTACCCGTTTTCAGTGTGGCGTGTATGTCCCCGCCTGCAAAAGCGGGGACATATTAATTTATTTGTAATTTTTCGAAACAAACAATGTTCCGACTTTCTTTCCATCCAATATATCATAAAGTGCGGAAATATTCTGCCCGTTGGCTATTATCATATGTATTCCCGCATTCACCGCGCGTTCCGCCGCTTCCACCTTTGTAATCATTCCGCCGGTACCCTGCTTTGTGCCGCTGCCCGCCGCCATACTCTCTATTTTATGCACATCCGGCACAATATCAAGCTTTATAGCATTTTTATTGATATGCGGATCACTGTCATAGAGTCCGTCAATGTCGGAAAAAAGAACAAGCAAGTCAGCGTCTATCATATCGGCAACCATTGCCGAAAGATTATCGTTATCACCGATTTCTATTTCATCTGCCGAAACGCTGTCGTTTTCATTGACAATCGGTATTATTCCCATATCCAAAAGCGCATTTATGGTGCTTTGCATATTTCTTTTTCTTCTCGGCACTGCAATGTCCTCGCCGGTAACCAAAATCTGTGCCACAGTATTATTATAGTCGGAAAAAAATTTATCATACAAATACATAAGCTCGCATTGTCCAACCGCGGCAGCAGCCTGTTTTTTTGCGGTATCTTTCGGTTTTTCGGCAAGTCCCAGCTTTCCCACTGCCATGCCTATTGCCCCGGAGGACACAAGAACAATTTCCTTGCCTTGATTTTGAAGGTCGGAAAGAACTCTGGCAAGACTGTCCATAATCTGCAAATTTGTTTTACCCGTAGGATAAGTAAGAGTTGAAGTCCCGACCTTGACAACAATTCGTTTTGACTTTTTTATATCTTCATATACTTCTTTCATTCCAATCTACCTCTTATTTCTTCAAATTTTTAAGCACAAGCTGTGTAAACTGTTCGTTTGTATCGGTATTGTGCATAAACTGTAAAATAACATTCATTGTATCTGCGGGAGTTTGCCTTGCAAGCTCTCCCCTTATTTTCCATGCCGCCTCGCGTTCGTTTTCGGAAAGCAGCTTTTCTTCGTGTCTTGTTCCCGACTTTAAAACATCTATAGCCGGGAAAATTCTTCTTTCCTGAAGAGTTCTGTCCAGCTTCAGTTCCATATTGCCGGTACCTTTAAATTCCTCAAAAATCACATCGTCCATACGGCTGCCCGTTTCCACCAGGGCAGTTGCCAAAATGGTAAGGCTTCCGCCCTCCTCTATGTTTCTTGCCGCTCCGAAAAACTTCTTCGGTTTTATCAGCGCGTCCGGGTCAAGACCGCCGGAAAGCGTCCGCCCCGTCGGAGTAACAGTCAAATTATACGCTCTGGCAAGACGCGTAATCGAATCAAGCAAAATTACCACATCTTTTTTCTGCTCCACCAATCTTGACGCTCGCTCAAGCACCATTTCCGCTATTTTTGTATGATTTTCCGGAGTCTGGTCAAAGGTTGACGCAACCACTTCGCCGTCTACCGAACGCTTAAGGTCGGTAACCTCCTCCGGCCGCTCATCTATCAACAATACTATCAGATGAACTTCGGGATGATTTGCCGAGATTGACTGCGCTATCTGTTTTATAAGCGTTGTTTTTCCCGCTTTCGGCGGAGCAACAATCATGCCGCGCTGTCCTTTTCCTATCGGAGAAATTACATCTATTATTCTTGCCGCATATTTTGTTTTTTCGCCCGTTTCAAGCCGTAATTTTTCTTCGGGATAAATCGGTGTGAGACGTTCGAAATTTTTTCTCTTAAGCGCAACATCTATTCTGTCTCCGTTAATTGTTTTTACAAAAAGGAGCGGAGAATATTTATCTTCTTCCTGCGTCGGACGGCTGTCTCCGACAATTTCATCGCCTGTTTTCAAATTAAACCGGCGGATTTGTGTCGGTGATACATAAACATCATTTTCACTCGGACGGTAATTTTCAAATCTTAAAAATCCGAAGCCGTCCGCCATAACGTCCAAAATCCCTTTTACTTCCACAACATCGTCCGGTCTGCGGCGAACTTTTTGCTGAGGCTTTTCCTCTGCCTTTTTTTCCTGTTCGGCACGTTTTTCTCTTATTTTTTCTATCAATTCATCTTTTTTCAAAGATGAAACCCTCGGTATTTCCAATCCGATAGCAATTTGCTTTAACTCCTCTTTTGTTTGTCGTTCAAGTTGAATTTCTTCCGCCATATATTTTTTTCCTTTCTATGTACTCGGGATATTATTTGTTTTTTGTATGGAATTTTAAGAATATTGATATTGCTCGAATGAAATCTTTGCAGACATAACCTTAGTGCAGATGTCTCCCGCACAGGCTGTTGTCTGCCGGTGGATTTAAAATTGAAAACTAAAATTTCATATAAAAATTCAATACCGCGGCAGGAAAAAATTTTTCCTGCCGCAATATATCAAAATGATTAAAATTATCCTGACAAATTTTCTGGTTACTTTTCTTCTTCCGGTTTTTGCTCCGGCGTTATATATACCAAAGCCTTAATCAACCTGTGGTCTCTTATTTCCAAGGTTTTTATGTGCATGTTATCGACGTCTATTTCAAAGCTCTCTCCGTCCTCCGGAACGGAGCCGAAAGCGTCAAACACAAATCCTCCGAAAGTATCATAGTCATCCTCCGGTATTTTTACTTTAAGCTTTTCAACAACATCGTCAATCGACGCAGAGCCTTTTATTTTCCAAGTATGAGAATCGATACGCTCGATTTCTCCCTCGTCATTTGCGGGATTTTCTCCGTCAAAATCTCCGACAAGCTGCTGAACAAGGTCATTCATCGTAACAATTCCGCTCATACCGCCGTATTCATCCACAACAATGGCAAAATTGTTTCCGCTTCTTTTCATATTTCTGAACAAAACGTCCGCCTTTATACTTTCCGGCACAAAATACGCCGGTTTTACCGCTTCCTGAATTATTTTTTCCTTTGTACAATCCTCAAGCCGGAAATAATCCTTCGCATTCAGTATTCCGACAACATTATCCACGCTTTCGTCACAGACCGGATATATGGAATGACGGCTTTCGTGTATTGTCCGTTCCCATTCCTCCGGAGATTCTTCAATCCACAAAAGTGACAATTCGGTACGATGAGTTGAAATTTCCCCCGCTGTAAGGTCGTCAAACTCAAACACGTTCTGAATCATTTCTTTTTCCGTTTCGTCTATGGCTCCCTTTTCGCTTCCCGCATCAACCATCATACGTATTTCCTCTTCGGTAACCTCGTCATCATCACTGTTCGGGTCGATACCAATAAGACGCAGCACCGAATTTGTAGACAGTGTTAAAAGCCATACTATAGGCGCAAACAAATGCGAAATAAAAGTAATAAGTCCGGTAAGCGCAAGTGCAAGCTTTTCCGAATTTTTCATAGCTACTCTTTTCGGTACAAGTTCACCGAAAATAAGAGTAAAATATGAAAGTATTAACGTAATCAAAATAACCGAAATGCTGTTAAGAGTTGACGGCGAAATACCTATTCCGGTTTTTAAAAGAGCCTCGACAAGTATATCCGAAAAATTATCCGCCGCAAACGCACTTCCCAAAAAGCCGGACAATGTAATCGCAATTTGTATTGTAGATAAAAACTTCGCCGGCTGAGACGTAAGCTTTCCCAAGCGCGCAGCGCGTTTATTTCCCTCTTCCGCCATTTTTGCAAGCTTGTTGTCATTGACTGAAATAACCGCTATCTCCGCACTTGCAAATACAGCGTTCAGCGCAATCAGAACAATCTGCAGCACTATCTGCCATAACACAGAATCCATAATATATTTAATACCTCCGAAATTTTTTAGTTATTAGTTTTAAAAAGACACAAAAAGGCACAGCCTGCCCGAATCATAAAAGCAGACTATGCCGGATTTTATATGTGGAATAATACGGAAAATACCTGCAAATCAAAGAATCGTTATCCTCGTCACTGTTATCTTCGCTCATTATAAATCCTTAACCTCCGTAAATATAATTACTTTAGCAGCTATTTGCAAAACTAAAGTTTCACAATTAAAACGCTTGAGTAAAATCAGTTGATAATCATAAAAATTGCATTTTACGATTAACTATATAATTATTCTAATTATACTATACTTAATTTAAAATATCAACCTCGGGTATATTTTTTATCTATTTATTACAATTTTTATTTATATTTTTTGTGTAATTCATCAGTTCTGTACACACAAAATCCGCCGCGCGGCAGAATATCGTTAATTACACCATTTTTCAATTTTATTCTTTCCGGCGTTTTTTTCGTTCCGTAAAAGCCGTCATTGCACCACGGCTCAAACGAATATCTATACAAATCGGCATCCTTTGCCCCGGTCTCTATTCTTACCTTTTCCTCGCAGGCATTCTGATTGATTACAACTATTGTATATCCGCTTTCGCTCTTTACCGCACAAGCATGCACAACATACTTTGCAGCCTCCTGCCAGGTTGAAAAATGTTCTCCCGACTTAACCGAAGATACCTTTTCTCCTCCCAGAGCATTTGCCATAAGGCAATATGCGTACCACGCCGGATAGGGCTTGCCTGCGTCCTCTATAGCGTCATGCTCCCAATGGTACAGACCCCAGCGATGAACACCGTCATGGAAGCTGTCGATATTGTTGCTGTCGGAGTTCGGAAACTTTTGGTCAAAAAGCGTCCACAAAAGCGAGGTTTGATTTCCTGCAGCAACCGATGCTGCCGCAATCAATGCCAGCTGAGTACCGTACTGCGGAGTTTCTCTGAATATTTCAAGCTGCATTCCGTACTCATCGAGCCAAAAAGGTTTTCCCGAAGACTTTACAATGTCCTGAAAGTCCTCGCACATACGCTTCCATTCCCACTGATGAACGTAATTGTAAAAATGTCCGGAATATATATCCAGCACATCATTAAGCTCATTTACCGCATCCTCCAAATGACGTCCCCTTTCCGAATTGTTGGGGCCGACAAGCTTGATTTTGTCCCGAATGCCGCTCGCCGTAAGCTTTTCATCTAAAACTCTTACAACCTTGACATAATATTCCCACACGGTAAACCCCTCCGGGCGAGGATAATCATCCACGGTTGTCGCCTCGGTATAAAGCACCATATATTTTATATTATCAAGTCCGCAGTCATTTATCAGATACGAAAGATTTTTGCATACTCTTTGTGCGTATTCGTCAAGCTTTTGATCGCTGTAACCGTCTTTAAATGAATTTCTCATGCCCCAGCTCGGCTGAATTGCAACATCCACACCGATTTTCTTTAAAGCACCGCACCATTTTTCCAGTGTCGGAATTTGAAAATTATCGCTTAAATCGGAATACGGTCTTGCAATCTTTAGATTTGCCTCCTTTACCCGCTCAAGCTCCCTTTCAAAATCCTCCGCCGTTTCGCCGTATGCCTTTAACCTTTCGTCAACCGCAAAAGGATGATACACCGCATTAAGCCCCAGAAAATTATCGCACATTACGGTATCAAAATCAATTTTTATTACATGTTCCATTAATAAGCCCGCCTTTAATATAAAAATAGTCACGCATATTATATATGAATACCGCAATATTTCAAGCTTATTTCTCAACTTTTTTTATATTTGTTTTATTCTCATAAATATTTAAAATAAATCTGTGCAATATTACCTGTTGTTATGCTCCTTGAACGCTCTGTCCATATTTCTTTTCGTATCCCGCTCCTGCAAATCATTTCTCTTATCATAAAGCTTTTTACCTTTGCAAAGTCCGAGCGAAACCTTTACCAAAGACCCTTTAAAATAAACCGAAAGCGGGATAAGCGAATATCCCTGCTGTTTAAGCTGACCTATAAGCTTTCTTATTTCGCTTTTATGCAGCAAAAGCTTTTTTTCGCGCAGCGGGTCTTTATTGAAAATATTTCCCTGCTCATAAGGACTTATATTCATTCCTTTAACATATACTTCACCGTTATTTACCGAGGCATAAGCGTCTGCCATCGACACCTTTCCTCCCCGCACCGATTTCACCTCAGTACCGAAAAGCTCTATCCCCGCTTCAATTGTTTCGATAATAAAATATTCATGCCGCGCCTTTTTGTTTTGCGCAATTATTTTTATCTCACTCATAACTTCCTCCGAATATCAAAAATTTTCTGTAATTTAAATCCGAGCAATGCTCCTCACTATTGTTATATTATACCATATTATTCCGAAAAATCCAATATAAAAAAAATTAATTTTAAACATTCTGTAAAAATATAAAATAATACTTGATTTATCGGAGAAAATGTATTAAAATATAGGTATACTGTAAAGTGGTGTAGTTTAAATTTTTAGGAGGAAATATTTTACAATGAATCATTTACACTTTGATTATACAAAAGCATTAAAATATATGTCCGAACAGGAAGTTACGAACATGGCGGATAAGGTTGCTCTTGCACACAAGCACGTAACCGAAAAAGACGGCGAAGGCTCGGATTTTCTGGGCTGGGTATCGCTGCCCGCAGACTATGACAAGGAAGAGTTTGCAAGAATAGAAAAAGCAGCCGAAAAAATCCGCAGCGACTCCGACGTACTTGTCGTAATAGGCATCGGAGGCTCCTATCTCGGCGCAAGAGCGGCTATAGAAATGCTGTCGCACAGCTTTCACAATTCACTCTGCAAAGATAAAAGAAAAGCGCCGCAGATTTTTTATGCCGGCAACAGTATAAGCTCAACATATCTTGTGGAGCTTTTGGAAGCCGTTGAGGGCAAGGATATTTCGGTAAATGTAATTTCAAAATCCGGAACAACAACCGAGCCGGCAATTGCTTTCAGAATTTTTAAAGAGCTTCTCGAAAAGAAATACGGCAAAGAGGGTGCTAAAGGCAGAATTTACGCAACTACGGACAAATCCCGCGGTGCGCTTAAAACTCTTGCGGATGCCGAGGGGTACGAAACATTTGTAATACCCGACGATGTCGGCGGCAGATACTCTGTTTTGACCGCTGTCGGACTTTTGCCGATTGCGGCTGCCGGAATCGATATTTCCGAAATCATGGCGGGTGCAAAGGACGCAATGGAAAGATATTCCGACCCGGATTTGAAAAATAACGAGTGTTATCAATATGCCGCGGTAAGAAATATTCTGCACGCAAAAGGCAAAAACATTGAGCTTATGATAAATTATGAGCCGTCACTCCATTATTTCGGCGAATGGTGGAAGCAGCTGTTCGGCGAAAGCGAGGGCAAAGACAACAAGGGTATTTTCCCTGCGGCGGCTGATTTTTCTACCGACCTGCACTCAATGGGACAATACATCCAGGACGGTATGCGGCTTTTATACGAAACGGCAATCCTGGTTGAATCACCGAGAAAAGACTTCGAAATAGAGCCTACCGATGATAACATCGACGGGCTTAACTATCTTGCCGGCAAAACAATGGACTTTGTAAACAAGCAAGCCGCAAAAGGAACCGAGCTGGCGCACACCGACGGCGGAGTTCCCAATCTTGCAATAACCGTACCGTCGCTTACTCCGTATTATTTCGGAGAAATGGTTTACTTCTTTGAGAAAGCATGCGGAATTTCCGGATATATTCTCGGAGTAAATCCGTTTAACCAGCCGGGCGTTGAAGCTTACAAAAAGAATATGTTTTCACTTTTGGGCAAGCCCGGATATGATAAAATAGACAAATAATTACAGACTTAAAGCGTTTTCAACGCTTTATATAGAACGGCAGCCGCAAAATAACAAAAGGGAGCGGGATTGTTTTCCTTTTTCGAATAAAATATTCCTAAAGAGGACACCGCCCGAAACAAATATGCGTTTTCGGTTGTCAAAGCCAAAATTCTAAAGGAGGATATGTATTATGATCGAATTATTAATCGGAAAAAAAGGAACAGGAAAAACAAAAGTATTGCTTGAAAAGGTAAATGCCGCAGCAGATTCCGCAAGCGGAAACGTTGTATTTATAAGCAATGATACAAGCCGCAACATGTATGATATAAAATCCGGCGTAAGAATGTCGGAAGCAAAGGAATTTAACATTGTTTCGTGGGACGAATTTCTTGGCTTTATCTGCGGAATTATCAGCGGTAATTTTGATATTACACATATATTTATTGACGGTATTCTCAAAATAGTTCACAATTCAATCGACGGTTTCGAAGGATTTTTAAAATCGCTCGAAACAATTTCCGAAAAATTCAACATTGATTTTGAAATTTCGGTTAGTATCGACGCTGAAGCAGCACCCGATTACATGAAAAAATATCTGTAAAAACATCGGCATCAAAGGCGGCAATTAAAAAACGCCGCCTTTTTATTAAAGGGGAATTTAAAATTTTCTCTTCCCCGTATCAAACGAAAGGAATAACACAATGCAATATCAAAGCACAAGAAACAAAACCATTTCGGTCAGTTCGGCTCAGGCAATTAAACAGGGTTTGTCTGTTGAGGGCGGTCTGTTTGTGCCGGAGAGAATACCCATGGTCTCAAAAGATGAAATTGCGGCTTTGGCAGATAAAAGCTACCGCGAGCGCGCATTTTTTGTCCTTAGCAAATACTTAACGGATTTTACCGATGAGGAGTTAAAGAATTGTATCGACGCCGCATATACAAAAGAAAAATTCGGCACCGATACAATTGCACCGATATATAAGCTTACAAACAGCGCATATTTTCTGGAGCTGTGGCACGGGCCGACATGTGCCTTTAAAGATATGGCTCTCCAAATTCTGCCGCATCTTTTAACCACATCAATGAAAAAAACCGATGAAAAGGATGAAGTGGTTATTCTTGTCGCAACCTCCGGAGATACCGGAAAGGCAGCTCTTGAGGGCTTTAAGGATGTTGACGGTACCAGAATAATGGTATTTTTCCCGAACAACGGCGTAAGCGAAATTCAAAAGCTGCAAATGATAACTCAAGAGGGAAATAATGTCGGAGTTGTGGCTGTCAACGGAAATTTTGACGACGCACAAAACGGGGTTAAAAAAATATTTACCGACGAAGAATACAAAACCGAATTGGCAAACGCAAAATTCAAGCTTTCCAGTGCCAACTCAATAAACTGGGGCAGACTTGTTCCTCAGATAGTATATTATTTCAGTGCTTACGCAGAGCTTTTAAAAAGCGAAGAAATTTCCTGCGGTGAAGAAATCAATATTGTTGTTCCCACCGGTAATTTCGGAAACATTCTTGCCGCATATTACGCAAAGAAAATGGGTCTTCCCGTTAAAAAGCTGATTTGCGCATCCAATGAAAACAATGTTTTGACCGACTTTATCAATACCGGAGTGTATAACAAAAACCGTGATTTTCACGTTACAATTTCGCCCTCCATGGATATACTCATTTCAAGCAATCTTGAAAGATTTTTGTATGACATATCCGGCTCGCACGACAATCTTGTTTCGGAGCTTATGGAAAAACTCAAAACCGACGGGCAGTACGAAATTCCCGAACTGATGAAGCTTGAAATGAAAGAGCTTCTTTGGGCAGACTGCGCAAACGATGATGAAACAATGGCTCAAATCAAAAAATGCAAAGAGCAATACGATTATTGTATGGACACGCACACCGCGGTCGGTAAAACGGTATATGATAAATATGTACTTGCAACAAACGACAAAACAAAAACGGTTATCGCTTCGACGGCAAGCCCGTTTAAATTTAATCAAAGCGTGCTTATCGCACTTGACGGTTATACGGCGGTTGCGGGCAAAGATGAGTTTACACTTTTGGAAATGCTCAGAGAAAAAAGCGGAATGAACATTCCGAAATCTCTTGAAGAGCTGAAAAATAAACCTAAATTGTTCAATCTTGTCTGCGATAAAGAGCAAATGCAGCAGACAGTTAGCGAGTTTTTACAAATCAACTAAAAGTGGATGTAAAAAAACTCCGGAACGCAAAAAGGCATGTGTTACTTAGATAAGATATAATAAAATAATCTAATTTTATTATTTTTG
>CAKSJU010000062.1 GCA_934463455.1 uncultured Clostridia bacterium
GCTTACAAAGTCAATTATTTTAATAAAAAATATACCAATACAGCCGCCGACCAGGCAATCAGCGTTTGCCTAACTATAAGGCAGATTGTTTCTTTTTTTGAAAGATATGTACTTATTGCGGAAAGAGCTGCGGCACAGGGCGGATAAAAAAGCACAAAAATCAAAAAAGCCGCGGCGGAAGACGGCGAAAATGCGCCGATAAAATCACCGCCGTAAACAACCGCAAGAGTAGACAACACCGCCTCTTTTGCCATAAATCCCGAAAGCAGCGCAACAGCCGCCTGCCATGTGCCGAAGCCGCAAGGCACAAATATAAATGCTATTTTCGAGCCGACCTCTCCAAGTATGCTTTTTTCCGGCAAATCGGCAATTTTAAGCGAAAAATCAAAGGTCTGCATAAACCACACCGCTATTCCCGCCAGAAAAAGCACGCTTCCTGCCCTTTTTACAAAATCCGAAAGCTTATCGCGCAATTGATTAAAAGTATTTCTTACCGTCGGCATACGATAAGGCGGCAATTCAAGCACAAAAGCTTCTTTTTTTATCCTTGACCGAGCAAAAAAAGCATATATGCACGCAGAAGCTATTCCTACAACATAAAGACCGATTGTTACGGCTTGCCTGTTTTTCCCGAAAAACGCCGAAGCAAATATCA
Organism: uncultured Clostridia bacterium; assembly: GCA_934463455.1. GTDB lineage: Bacteria > Bacillota > Clostridia > UBA1381 > UBA1381 > CAKSQL01. The sequence continues at coordinate 656 of CAKSJU010000062.1, forward strand.
AAAAAACCGGCATTTTTGCACTGCATGGTATAAACGGCAGCAGCTCCGCAGTTTTTTTTCGCATAACCGAATTATTAATGTTCTTTGCCGACATAGCCGCCGGAACACTGCATCCGAATCCGATTACAAGCGGTACTGCCGCTTTTGCGTCAATTTTTAATTTTTCGAATATTCTGTCCGCCAAAAATATTATTCTCGACATATATCCCATATCTTCCAAAACCGATATACAGAAAAAAAGTATCAGTATCTGCCCGAAAAACGGAACCACTCCTCCCACAGAAGCCAAAATTCCGTCACAAACGAGACTTGATAAAAAATAATTTACATTATTTTTTTCAAGCAAATTTTCCGCCGCGGCCGTGAACGATAAAAATATTTTTTCGCAAAGCTCTCCCAAAAGACGTCCCGGAGCTCCGAATGTCAGCCAAAAAACAAGCGCGGCAATGCCCGCAAAAACAATCCCCGAAAAGACACTTCCGAGTAAAATTTTATCTGCTTGTATACTTCTTTCAAGAGGTTTGTTCACGCCGATTTTGGTTACCGCTTCACTCATAATCCGCTTTATTTTCTCACTGTCAATTGCCGCGGCTTTTGCCTCTTTTTCAAAAAGCTCTTCCAGTCCCGTTCCTTTTGATGCTGAAATCATAACCACGGGAGCGCCGATTATCCCGATCATTTTTCCCTTATCAATCGAAAATCCGCTTTTTTTTAGCATATCCGTCATATTAAGGGCTATAATCATCGGAATTTTCAAAGCCGCAAGCTGTTCGGTCAGTTTCAGACTTCGTTCAAGATTTGTTGCATCAATAATGTTGATTATTATTTCCGCCTCTCCGGACTCAAGATATTCCTTTGCGGCGCATTCTTCCGCATCCGACCGAGACAGCGAATAAATTCCGGGCAAATCGACAATTGTATTTTCTTTACAAAATCCTTTTTTAACCTCCACCGTCACACCCGCGCGATTTCCGACCTTATATCTGCTCCCGGTAAGCCGGTTAAAAAGCGTTGTTTTTCCGCTGTTCGGATTACCTGCAAGGGCAATAACACTCATCTTTTTTCCCCGCCTTCTTTTCCGGTATTTTTCCCTAAAAGCCTATTTATAAATTTTTGAATTTCAACTATCACCAGCGGCATAAGCGAGAGTATTGCCACATATATCCATTGTGTTTTATCGAGAGGAGTCACTTTAAAAAGCAAAGCAAGCTTGTCAAATGTAACAACCGAGCATTGCAGAAGCGTTCCCGCCAAAAAAGCACCTGCCAGATACTTATTCGAAAAAATCCCCACCGAAAATACGGAATGCTCACTGCGCATATTAAACGCGTGTACAAGCTGCGACAAACTCAAAACGCAAAACGCCATAGTCCGCGCCACAGCAATATCCCCGAACGTACTGCCTATAACAAAAGCCAAAAGTGCGCAAGCGCCTATCATTGCCCCCTCCAATATTATTGTAAGCCACAAGCCGTCGGCAAAAAGGCTTTTTCCGGCAGGACGCGGAGGTTTGTTCATTATATATTTATCTGCAGGGTCAACTCCCAGCGCAATAGCGGGCAATGAGTCGGTGACCAGATTAATCCACAAAAGCTGAATTGCCAAAAGCGGGGTCTGACGATTAAACAGCAAACCGAGGAATACGGTCAGAATTTCGCCTATATTACTTGAAAGCAAAAACTGCACTGCCTTTTTTATATTTTCAAAGATTCCTCTGCCCTCTTTAACTGCTTTTACAATTGTTGCAAAATTGTCATCTGTCAATATCATATCCGACGCGCTTTTTGCAACCTCGGTGCCGCCCTTTCCCATACTGCAGCCTATATCCGCGGTTTTAAGAGCAGGTGCATCGTTTACTCCGTCGCCGGTCATTGCGACAACAGCACCTTTTTTCTGCCACGCCTTGACTATTTTCACTTTATGCGCCGGGGTAACCCTTGCAAAAACAGAATAATCTTCTATATTTTCTTCAAATTTGTCCTGCGGCATCTTATCTATTTCCGTTCCGGACATTACTTTTTTACAATCGGTCAATATCCCGGTCTGTTTCGCAATCGCACATGCGGTATCCGGATGGTCACCGGTAATCATAACGGGAATTATACCTGCTTCCCGGCAAACCGATACCGCATTTTTGACCTCTTTTCTCGGAGGGTCCTCCATTCCGATTAAGCCGAGAAAAACAAGTCCGCTTTCCTTTGGTTCGTTTTCATGCACATCTTCTCTGTAAGCGGCAGCTATTACCCTAAGTGCTCTATGTGCCATTTCTTCATTCGCTTTCATTATTTCTCTTTTCATTCCGGCAGTCATAACCGCCGTGCGTTTTCCGTCCCAAATATATCCGCACATATTTATAACAATATCAACCGCACCTTTTGTAATTGAAATTTTTTCATTTCCCTTTTGTACAAGAACACTCATTCTCTTGCTTTCGGAACTGAACGGTATCTCCGCAATCCGCGGAAAATGGCGGTCTGCCGTATGTTTCTTTATTCCGTGCTTCGCCGCTTCGGTCACAATTGCCGCCTCGGTGGGATTTACGCTTTCCGTTTCGGAACAAAGCACACTCATTTGAAGCAAGCGTTCTTCATCGTAAGAATATATCTCGGACACCGTCATTTTATTTTCGGTCAGAGTCCCTGTTTTATCCGAACAAATTACATTTGCGCTGCCGAGAGTTTCAACCGACGGTAAATTTCTGATGATTGCCCCTTTTTTTGCCATTCTCTGAACACCGATAGCAAGCATAATTGTCACTATGGCGGGAAGTCCCTCCGGTATTGCCGCAACCGCAAGGCTTACCGCCGTCATAAACATTTCAAAAGGCGGCACCGATTTTAAAATTCCTATGGTAAAAATAGCGGCACATATCAAAAGAGCCGCAATACCGAGAGTTTTTCCGATTTGAGAAAGCTTCTTCTGCAAAGGTGTTTCCCTTGTCTGCGCCGACATTATCATTGAAGCTATATTTCCCATCTCGGTTTCCGTACCGGTAGCGCAAACAACCGCTTCACATCTGCCTGCAACTATCAGACTCCCGGACCAAAGCATATTTTTTCTCTCTGCCAGCGGAGTATTTTCGTCACATTCAAATGCGGCAAGCTTTTCCGCGGGAGTGGATTCTCCGGTCAGCATCGATTCATCGGTCATCACTCCCGTACTCTCCAAAATTCTGCAATCCGCCGATACCTTGTCGCCCGATTTTAAAATAACAATATCTCCGGGAACAAGCTTTACCGCGTCAATAAGCTTTACTTTTTTTCCGCGCTTTACTCTTGCCGACGGCGCCGCCGTTTTTTGCAGCGCTTCTATCGATTTTTCCGCACGGTTTTCCTGTATCACTCCTATAAGCGCATTAAAAACCACTATGCCCAATATGATTATCGGGTCGGCATAATCCGCATCGCCGTTCATTATCGACGTAATAAAAGAAATTGCCGCCGCCAAAAGCAATATAACAATCATAAAATCTTTAAACTGCTCGGAAAATTTTTTCCAAAACCCGTCCTTTTTCTTTGCCGTAATTTCATTTTTCCCGTACTTATAAAGTCTTTGTGCCGCTTCCTTATCCGAAAGTCCGTTTTCTTTATCCGCAGCGAGTGCCGCAAGCACGCTCTTAATATTTTTATCATGCCATGTCATATTATCAGCCGTCCTCTTTTTTGTAAATTCTCATACATATAAATATTATCCGTTGCCTGACTTTATTCCGCTAAAATGCCGTCTGCCTCATCTTGTCTGACGGCGATTAATGTTTCTCCTATTTTATATTCGCATAATTTGCCCTTTTTAAGTATAAACCTGACCTCGTTGCCCGCAGTGCAGCCCATTGCTTTAAGTCTTTCGGACAGCTCATCCTCCGAAAAACCGATTATTGCCGCACTGCCTTGCAGCTCTGATAATTTCATTTTTATCCCTCCATAATTAAAGTATTAGCTAATTGTAAAACTAAAGTTTCACAATTAACTATAATTAGGGTATACAAAAAAATCCGCAAAAATGCGGATTTTTTTCTGATACAAATTAATTTATTTTGCTTTTGCTTCGCAGTATATACATCTGTAAGTTCTGCTTTCTTTCTCCGTAAGGCGGAAAATATGCGGTATACCCGGCTCAACAGAGGTTATACATCTCGGATTTTTGCATTTTAAAACATTCTCTATTTTATCCGGGAGCTCGGGGCTTTTCTTTTCAATTCTTTCGCCGTTTTTTATAATGTTAATCGTCACTTCGGGGTCGATATATCCGAGAATATTAAGGTCTATTTCCGGATAACCGTCAATTTTTATTATATCTTTTTTTCCCATTTTGCCGCTCTGGGCATTTTTTATAATGGCAACAGAACAATCCAGCTCTTCGAGACGCAGAAATTTATATATTTCCATGGACTTTCCCGCCATAATGTGGTCGATTACAATTCCGTTTCTTATTTCATCAATATTCATATAAAAAATCTCCATTCCGCCGCTCTGTGTCGGCTCAAACAGTAATTAATTTTCTCTTATCGCAAGAAATGATAAGCTGCAAGGCAATCCTTGTATTATCGAACATCTGCACAAAGGCTATATCAACTCCAACAGCTTCAATATTAAAGCCATTCTCACATACTTACCGTTCTTAACCTGTTTAAAATAACATGCTCTCGGATCATCATCCACCTCCTGAGCAATTTCATTGACTCTCGGCAGCGGATGCAGTATGCACAAATCACTTTTTGCATTTTTCAGCTTATCTTCGTCGAGAATATACGTATCCTTAAGGCGAATATAATCGGCTTCGTTAAAAAATCTTTCCTTTTGAACTCTTGTCATATACAAAATATCAAGCTCGCTGATTGCTTCCTCAAGACTTCTTGTCTCGCAAAACGGAAGTTTGTTTTTTTCTATGACATCGCGCTTTATATAATCGGGCAGTTTTAACTCATCCGGAGATATAAGAACAAAATTTATACCGCTGCAGCGGGACAGTGCTCTTATAAGCGAATGGACGGTACGTCCGAATTTCAAATCACCGCAAAAACCTATCGTCAAATCGGTAAGTCTGCCCTTTTCTCTCGATATTGTCAGTAAGTCGGTAAGAGTCTGGGTGGGGTGATTGTGTCCGCCGTCGCCCGCATTTATTATCGGTACGGAGGATTTTGCGGCAGCAACCAACGGCGCTCCTTCCTTAGGATGTCTCATTGCAATAATGTCTGCGTAACAACTCACTACACGAACTGTATCGGACACGCTTTCACCCTTTGAGGCAGAGCTTGAAGCCGCCTCTGAAAAACCCAGCACACTTCCTCCGAGTTCAAGCATTGCAGCTTCAAAGCTCAGCCGCGTTCTGGTTGACGGTTCAAAAAACAAGGTCGCCAGTTTTTTATATTTGCACATTTCCCTGTATTTTTCGGGATTATCTATTATATCGCCTGCAATTTTTATAAGCTCGTCAATCTCCGAAACTTCCAAATCCATAATGTCGATAAGGCTTCTCATTTTATATCATTTCCTTTCTGTGCCAAAGGCAAAATATGTTTATTGATTTATTTTATCCAGCTTTCGTCCGAGGGATTATCTCTGAATTTTATCAGCCTTTCAACCGCTTCTTTTTCTATATATCCTTCCTCCGCAGCTGTCTGCACAACAGCGTCAAAATCGGTAAGACTTACATTTTTTACCTTTGCATCTGCAAGTCTTTCCAGTCCTTTTTTCATTCCGTAAGTGAAGATGCTCACAATTCCGAGCACTTCCGCACCTGCTGCACGGAGAGCCTCTACCACTTCTATAACGCTGCCGCCCGTCGAAATCAAATCTTCAACGACAACGGTTTTCTGTCCCTTTTCCAGCTTACCTTCAATTTGGTTTTGTCTGCCGTGGTCTTTACTTCCCGAACGAACATATCCCATCGGCAAATCCATAATATGAGCGGTAATCGCCGCATGCGCTATGCCTGCGGTGCTCGTTCCCATAAGAATTTCGCAATCCGGATATTCCTTTTGTATCAGCTTAGCAAGTCCGTTTTCAATATGTCCGCGCACCTCGGGAGCCGTCAAAGTAAGTCTGTTATCACAGTATATAGGACTTTTAATGCCGCTCGCCCATGTAAACGGCTCTTCCGGTCTTAAAAATACCGCTCCTATAGATAATAAATCCTTTGCAATTTCTTTTTTCATAACAATCTTTCCTTTCTTTCAGAGACTTGAATTTCATTTCTATTCACAAAATTCTTTTACACATCTTTCGTATGCTTTAACCGGGTCGTCTGCCTGTGTTATCGGTCTGCCGACTACAATGTAGTCCGATCCGATTTTCTTTGCGTCTGCCGGAGTCGTTACTCGTTTTTGGTCTCCGACATCTCCGTCCGCAAAACGAACTCCCGGAGTAACCGTCAAAAATTTTTCTCCGCACACACTCTTTACCTTGCCCGCCTCAAGAGGCGAACAAACAACACCGTCAAGCCCTGCATCTGCCGCATTTTTTGCATAGTGCATTACTACCTCGTCAATCGGCTTGTCAATCAAAAGCTCTTTTCTCATCCTCTCTTCGTCCGTAGATGTAAGCTGCGTAACCGCTATCAAAAGCGGCCTTGTTCCGTCAGGACGCGTTAAGCCCTCAAGCGCCGCCTGCATCATGGCTTTTGTTCCTGCCGCATGCAAATTACACATATCGACCTCCAAGCCCGACAAAACCGCCATGGATTTTTTGACGGTATTCGGAATATCATGAAGCTTTAAGTCTAAAAAAATTTTATGTCCCCTTTTTTTAATTTCCTTTACTATATTCGGGCCTGCCGAATAAAAAAGCTCCATTCCTATTTTTACGTACGGCTTTTTATCTCGGAACAAATCCAAAAATTCCAAAGCCTCTTTTTCTCCTGCGAAATCACACGCAATTATAACATCTCTTCCCATTTTGGTATCTCCTTTCGTTTATTGCTGTTTTAGTTAATTATCATTTGTGCGCCATACCGGTCAAATCGGATAATTTTTCAATTCCGTATTTTTCCGCCGTTTTCGGCAATTCTTCAGCTATCTCTTTGCAAATATACGGATTTACAAGGTTTGCGGCACCTATTTGTACAGCCGCCGCCCCGGCAAGCATCATTTCGAGTACATCCTCCGCGGAGGAAACTCCCCCCATTCCGATAATCGGAATTTTTACCGCTTCATACACTTGATATACCATTCTTAAAGCTACCGGGAAAATTGCACTTCCCGAAAAACCTCCCATTTTATTTGCAATAACAGGTTTTTTAGTCTTTAAATCAATTCTCATTCCCAAAAGTGTATTTATCAGGCTTATTCCGTCAGCACCCGCCGTTTCGCATGCTTTTGCAATTTCGCATATATCCGTAACGTTCGGGCTTAATTTTATATACACAGGTTTTTGTGTCACCTTTTTTACCGCTCCGGTAACCTCTGCCGCCGCTTTCGGATTTGTGCCGAAGCTCATTCCTCCGTTATGTACATTCGGACAGCTGACATTAATTTCGATAATTCCTATTTCGGAACAGGCATCGGCTTTTTCAGCGCAATAAGCATACTCATCAACTGAAAACCCGCTTATGTTTGCAATTACCGGCTTTTTAAAAACTTTTTTAAGCTTAGGTATCTCCTCCGCAATAACTTTCTCTATACCGGGATTTTGCAGTCCGACCGAGTTAATCATCCCTGCGCTGCATTCGGCAATTCTCGGCGTCGGATTACCGAAACGCGGCTCTTTTGTTGTCCCTTTAAAGGAAAATGTTCCAAGTATATTAATATCATATAATTCGGCAAATTCATACCCGTAACCGAATGTACCGCTTGCGGGAATAATCGGATTATCCAGCTTTATACCGCTCAGATTAACGCTTGTATCTACCATATGATTTCCTCCTTTTCCAAAACCGGTCCATCCTTACAAATTCTTTTATTACCATACTTTGTTTTGCAGCTGCACCCCATACATGCACCGAAGCCGCAGCCCATTCTTTCTTCAAAGCTGAACTGTCCGCCGGTTTTAGATTTATTGTAAACCGCTTTAAGCATAGGCTCGGGACCGCAGGTATATATGTAACTGTAGTCTGTTTCCATTGCATCGGTGACAAAACCTTTTTGTCCCATGCTTCCGTCTGCGGTTGTCAAATACACCTTCACTCCGAGAGCTTCAAATTCCTCTTTGTAAAAAACTTCCTCCGAAGAATTAAAGCCAAGTATTACCGAAACATTTTTTCCTTTTGAAACAAGCTCTTTTGCCAATCTGTAAAGCGGCGGCACTCCCACGCCTCCTCCTATCAGCAGCGGCTTATCCCCGCTTTTTTCAATATCAAATCCGTTTCCGAGTCCGGTAAGAACATCAAGCGTTTCTCCTATCTTCATCAGGGACATTTTGTCCGTCCCCTTTCCGACCTTTTTATATATTATTGTCACACTTTTTTCATCGTAATCGCAAACCGATATGGGACGTCTCAAATAGAATCCGTCAAGCTTAATATTGATAAATCCGCCCGGTCTTTTTATCTCTTTTGTGTCCCCCGATAAAATCATCCTATATACATCTTTTGCAATTCGATTATTCTCCGAAATTGTCAAAACAACCTTATCCATTTTTTCACTCCTCAATATCCGAATATACCACATTTCCGCCTGCTGCTGTCAAGAGACATTTTCCGTAAAGCTCTTCTCCGTCAAACGGAGAGCTTTTGCCTTTTGATAAAAAATTATCCGAATTAATTTTTCTTTTCTTTTCCAAATCGAAAACCGTATAACAGTCCTCATTCGGCAGGCAAAATCTTTTTGAAGGATTGACCGACAGCAATTCAATCAATTTTTCAAGCGATATTATATTTGTTTTTACCAAATGTGTATAAAGTGCCGAAAATGCTGTTTCCAAGCCTACAATACCCATAAGACTTTTTTCCAGTCCGCCGCTTTTTTCTTCCCTTGAATGCGGTGCATGGTCTGTTGCTATCATGTCAATCGTTCCGTCCTTTATGCCTTTTATGAGTGCTTCTTTATCTTCTTTCGAACGAAGCGGAGGATTCATTTTAAAGCGTCCGTCCTCTTTTAAATCATCATCGGTAAATATCAAATAATGCGGTGCCGTTTCGCATGTCACATCAACACCGTCCGCTTTTGCACGCCGTATAAGCTCCACGCTTTCTTTTGCGGAAACATGACAGACATGATAGCGGCAGCCTGTTTCTTTTGCAAGGCATAAATCTCTTTCTATCTGCCGCCATTCGCTTTCGGATGAAATTCCTCTGTGATTATGAATTTTTGCATACTCTCCGTCATGAATATATCCGCCGTTTAACAGCGAATTGTCTTCGCAGTGTGCGGCAATTATTTTTCCGCATTTTTTTGCGCGCCGCATTGCCTCCCTCATAATATCGGCATTTTGAACGCCCCGTCCGTCATCCGAAAAAGCTGCGCAAAAACCTGCCAGCTCTTCCATCTCCGAAAGCTCTTCTCCCTGTTCGCCCTTTGTAATTGCCGCATACGGATAAACATTCACACACGCATCTTTACTTATTATATCAAGCTGAATTTTTATATTTTCCACACTGTCCGGTACAGGCTTCAAATTCGGCATGGAGCATACACAGGTATATCCTCCGGCAGCCGCAGCAGCCGTTCCGCTTGCTATGGTTTCCTTGTAGGAAAATCCCGGCTCCCTCAAATGAACATGCACATCCGAAAATCCCGGAAATATGAACACATTACCGTTATAATAATTTTCCGCATTTCCGAAAATCAAGTGCCCGCCGTCAAAGTAAACATCTTTTTTATGAAATGTTCCTCCGGAATATACCATTGCATTTTTAAATCCAATCATGTTTTCATCCTCCGTATGTTTATCCGTAAAAAAAAGACAATGTAAAAAGCAAAAATACTTTTCCCATTGTCAAGGCCTTTTAAATAAATCAAAAACGGAATAAAAACATAAATGTGACATCTTTTTACGCTTCTTCATTCCGCCATTACTCCTTTGTGTTATTATATTATATTGTGTTTATTATAACATACATGCAAATCGTTTGTCAACTATTTTTATCCACATTTTTTAATTATGTCACATTTTATTTAAATATGATTTGACATACCGCCGCCGATGTGGTAAAATATATATAATACATCCGGCTAATTATAAAACCAAAGTTTTGCAATTAACAAATATATAAATAATTATAAAGAGGTCTTAATTAATGATTATAAAAGAATCTGCCGAAAATTATCTTGAGGCAATACTCATGATAAAAAAAGAAAAAGGTAATGTACGAAGCATAGACATTGCAAATCACCTTGATTTTACAAAACCGAGCGTTTCGGTTGCGATGAAATCTTTCCGCGAAGAAAATTATATAACCGTCGATAACGACGGTAACATAAGCCTTACCGAAAAGGGTATGAAAATTGCCGCAAAGGTTTACGAGCGTCACGAAATAATCGCCAAAGCACTTATTGCTCTCGGCGTTGATGAAAAGGTTGCTTATGAGGACAGCTGCAAAATCGAACATGATATAAGCCAGCAAACATTTGATAAGATAAAAGAGCATTTAGCAAAAAAACATATTCTGTAAAATCAAATAAGGCAGAGGATATCCTCTGCCTTTAAAGTATTTCGAAAATATCTTTACAAAATCAGCACATAAACTTTTCTAAGCTTTTTTTCTGTTCAAAATTTTTTTTAAATCCCGTATCTCATTTTCTATTTGTTCCAGCTTATTGACTACATCATTATTTGTAAGTATGTTTGAGTTTGAAATTCCCAATAAATAATCCGCAGAAACCCCAAAAAAATCAGCCAGCTTTATAATTGCATAACTGTCCGGATTTGTTTTGCCGGTTTCATAATTTGATAAAGTTTTTTGGTCTATTCCGGTTGCATTTGCCACGTCAATTTGTCTTAAATCCATGTCTTCCCGCAAATCACGAATTTTATTTTTAATTATCTTCATAGTAATATCATTCCTTTTTATATTAATTATACTATTAATTTACTAAAATCTATTGACAAACTAATTTTTTACATGTATAATGTATTTATACTAATATATTAGTATAAATATTAATTTTAGGAGGATATTTTATGATTTCAAAAACTTTGCTGCACTCTGACCCGGAACTGGTATCTTTACGCAGCCACGGCGCAGGCAATATGACAATTGACGAATTAAAACTTATAATTGAAAAAGCCTGCACAAATTATGGTTTGAATGTAATTGTTTCAACAGATGTAATCACAAGCGGGCGAATTTTTGACAAAAGCAAAACCGATTGCATTACGATAACAAATGCCGAACATCAAAAAGATTACTTTATTGAAGTAATTACCATGAAAACTCAAGGTTTATACGCATTTTTTGATTTTTACTATACGGGAACGAGTAAAAACAACAGGCGTATGGCAGAAGGAGACATGAAACACAGTACAATAACAGGTTCTATCATAGGAGCAATAAAAAAGGCAACCGTTTCAAATGATGCAATGGAGACGGAAACAAATTATTATTCCATGCTATGTGATGCTATAAGATCTGTTATAAATTAATATCAAACAAGGAGGAAACAGAAAATGTCAAGATGTAAAGAATGTAACGGAAACGGACATATTTTATGTCCGGTATGCCAAGGAACAAGAAAAGATCCAAGAAATTCGGAAAAAGAATGCGGATATTGCAACGGTAAGGGACATGTTGAATGCGGTGCGTGCGGCGGAAGCGGAAAAGACCCTTTTGACAATTAAGGAGAGTACACTGCCAATGGATTGTTCTTTTTATTTTAATAAAAAAAATGAGTACATATGCACTATAAAAAGAGGAGAAATCAGCTATGAAGTTTACAAGGAATACTGCAAAAATGATTACTCAAAAAAGTGTCCTATATATCAATATTATTTAAAAGAAGGGAAATTATAATGTATAATGTAAAATGCCCGCTTTGCGGATTTCTTTCGCATTTTGTTTCTTCAGACGGGTTTTACG
>CAKSJU010000063.1 GCA_934463455.1 uncultured Clostridia bacterium
TCCGACAAATCTCCGTATTCAGCTGTTGTCGTTACATACTTAATTGTATGCTCGACATAGTTCTCAACTTCAAGCTCCGCTACATTTTCGGCATTAGCCTCAAGATTTAAATTATCAACCGAAACTTCATCACCGTCTAAATATAATACCGCGGCGGTTGAAGCAACCGGAGGATTTTTCATTGTAACGGTAATTTTTTTATCCGATGCGGCAAGCGACAGAGTCGGCTTAATTGTATTATTAACTGTTACGCTCTCAAATCCGCTGTTTTCAAGCAAATTATCACCTGTTTCATTGCCGCTTTCGTCCAGCTTTTTAATTGTAATATCGTCAATATAATAACCGTCACTGCGGCTGGTTCCTCTTACAGTAAATGCTCCGCCCGGATTTGTTGCAATGTAGCTGACCTTCCACCAACCGTCCGGCTGTTTTTCTTTTGTAAGCTGGCGTCCCGGTACTTCACCCTCACCCATATTTAGATGTCCCGGCTGAGTACCACCCTCAAAACGAACCTGGATTTGCCAAAATTCATCCGGAACTGCAAAAGTACCGTTTATATACATTGTAACTTTATAATCTCCGGTTTCCACTCCTGCGTTTTTCCACAAATACATGTCGGTGTTTGTTCCGCCGTTAACCTTTAGCGAATATTCGCCGGAATGAGCTTTTTCGTTTGTAACATAACCCACATTTGTATTCTGATATGTCCAATCGTTCGGCGTTCCGGTTTTAATCGCCGTTGCGGCAAGTACCGACGGTAAGCACGAAACCGTCATTGCCGCAGCTAAAAGTGTGCTTAAAATTTTCTTTTTCATAAATGTTCCTCTCTTTCTAAAATATAATTTTGGTAATTGTAAAATTTCATAACGCCGGAATTTTTCAGGGGAACAGCCGCATGCAGCTTCTTTTGCGTAAGGGTTTAGCTCCCGGTAATGCCCGGGCAGATTTTTTCTGAAAAACGGTCATGCAAGCTGTCTCCCGAATTGCAAACACATTTATCACAATTTATTTTCAGTTCCGAACTCACAAACCAAAACAAATTATTTGACATTAAATATGTTCCTTTATTCTCCGTTATTCCATTTTACAATTACACATATAATAATAAAATCACTGATTGATTTTTATTATTCCGTAAATAATGTATAGGGCGACAAGATATTCATTGTTTCAAAATCGTCCCATACATATGCCGAAATTGTATAATCTCCGTCATCGATATTCGGGATATTGAGCGTTAATTCGACATCTTCGCTTGCGCCCTGAGCAAGGTCAAACTTTCCGGCTGCCGCTTTGACAATCATATTTCCTTTTTTGACAAAAGCCATAACCTCTGCCTTAAATCCGTCCGGTTGTTTGATATTTTCAAGCTTAATTTTCACCTTATTGTCACCGGCAATTACTTTTCCGTCACCGTTTAAGCTTGCTTTTCCTATGCGATACTGCGGTGCAACCGTTGCAACTTTGCAAATTGTTTTTTCCGATTCTACCAGGCTTGCGGAAACGCTCGATACCGCAAATGTGTACTCGGTATCGTTTCCGAGACTCGATACGGTTATATTATTTTTCCCGGCTGCGTCAAATGTACCTATATTTACATATTTTCCGTCAACAAGCATATAAAGCTTGATATAAGCGTCGTCGGATTTGCTCCATGAAAGCGTTGCCTTTCCGTCTCCGCCCTCGCCCGTCAGGGAAGCAATCGGCGTAGGCTCGGCATTTATAACATCACTTTCAAAGTCCGGATTTTTAATAAGGTTTTCACCTATTTTGTTTCCGTTTTCGTCAAGCTCATAGCACTCGAAATCATCCAGCCAAATTGCATATGTGGGCCGGTCAATGTTTATCATGAAATCACTGCCGTTTTCGCTCCCGTCCGGAACCTTTATAAACTCATACTTCTTCCAGCCGTGAGTTTTATCCTCCGTCACATAAACTCTGTCACCCGGATAACCCTCGTATTTCGACCACGCATAGCTTGTTGACCATGTATTGGCTTCCTCCGCTCTTGTCCAAAAGCTGAAACGATACTTATGTCCTTTTTTAAGAGCTACCGCCTGCTTAAAATTAACATACAAAGAAGACTGCTGACTATATCTGAAGAACAATCTTACCGACGCTTCTCCCGAATGTGCAACATTTTCGTCCACCGCAGCTCTTCCCGGGGTACTCGTCCATGAAGCGTTTTTCTCATAATTCGCAACCCAAGCTGTAGGACTCTTTGCATATGAGCTAACGTTTGAAAACAAATACTCTGTTTTTCTGCCGTCGGTAAATTCTGTTACAAGCTTATAATAATATTTCGCGTCAGCGTCAAGTCCCTCTATTTTCGCCGTACACCACGCACCCGATGTTTTTGAATTATCATTACTTACCAAAACATCTTCCCCGTTAACGGTTTCATAAATTCCGACAGATTTAATATTTGCCGATGCAGCATTCTGCCATGAAACTTCAAGCAATGTACCGCCGCTGTATACAAATACTCCTCTCGGATAATCGTTGTGATAATTTTCCAGAGTGCTGTAGTCCTCGCCTTTCGGGACCTCTGTCTGCTCTACCGTGACATCTTCAAAGCCGCCGTCTGACAGCATATTGGTTTGATTCTCGCCATATACCTTAACATCGTCCAAATATGCAACCGTCGTTTTATGCGTACTCTTTATATGGAATTTTTCACCCTCTTTGCAGGGGAGTGTTCCGGAATATTTTGTCCACTCGCCGTCAGCCTCCGCAGAAAAAATCCTTGCTCCGCTTTTTCTCGCTGACAGCTTTAAAAATCCGCCGGTTGCGGGAGCTTCAATGTCGCCGAAGCCCACAAAAATTCCGTTTTCGTCAAAATCGCCTTTTAAGTAAAACTCAACCGTATATTCGCCCGCTTTGGGAGTTAAATCCGTTTTCGGAGCAAACTCCGTAAAGGTGTAGTTTTGCTTTTTTAATCTTGTATTTACAAATTTAATACTGTATTCGCCGCTTCTTTTATCCTCTGTCGTAACCGAAGCGTTTCGCATTTCGTCCGTTGAGGGAATATATCCCCCGGCTATCATGCCCTGCTGTGCTTCGGTAGGCTCACCGTAGGAAATGTTCCATGAATTAAGCGTTGTTGTTGTTTTATAATCTCTTGCAAATGCCGGCACTCCGGACAGCATTGTCAAAGAAATTACAAATGATAAAATTCTGTTCCTTTTCACGTCTGTTCCCTCCTTATCTTATAACAACTACATCTGTCAAGCTTGCATATTCATTGTTCATTACAACATAATCTCCTGTCATAATATCGGAAAAGCTTATTGTCTGCACGCCTTTTTTGCTTTTTTCAACAAGATATACTTTTACGCTTGATTTTTCTTCGGGTCTCGGCTTAAAGACAACATTTCCGTATTCTCCGCAATCTGTCAGTATGCTCATAGTTTCCACATCCGTCTTTTTAACCTGCCCTACCGCAACGCCGCCGTAGTTCCAGTTCAAAGATTTAACATTGCCGCTGCTCGAAGCATATATTTTAGTTATATCAACAACTCTGTTTCGTTTATCGGTATACAGTCTTAATACGTCGCCTCTTTCTATTCCGTCAAACAAAGAATTGTTTTTCGCCATGACCGAATAGTCACTGTAAGCTCCGTACTGTCCGAAAAGAACGGTTTTAACCTCATCCTCGGAATCAACTCCCTTGGAAACGTATGATACCACAAACAAATTGTCCGCTTTTGTTCCGCTTGTCTTATCGTTCATAACAATGCAGTCGCTTGTATAAAATTCATCCGTATTATACGGAGTAACCGTATAAACCTGGTCCTCCTTAATGGATCCGTTCACGCCGTAATCATCCGGATTTGTGGTAAGAATTTCCGGCATTATAAAAATTGTCGCAGTCGGTGCAAGATACAGACCAAGGTAATTTTGCTCTCCGAAAACCTTTGTTTTCCAGCGATAACAGCCTGTTACCGGATTTCCGACCGTTAATTTATTTTTTATAGGCTTCTGTGACGAAACAGCAAGCTTCAGCGTATCCACTTTGCCCTCGCTGTCGCAGGAGAGCTGTACCACCTGCGTCGGAACTTTACCCTTTGCGTTTGCAATTCTGTCAAACAAGTCCGCCGCCTTGAGCCTATCGCCGTCGCAGTCCGAATCGTAAAGCTTTGTTTTGTTTTTCAAGGTTGTTTCGTACCAATCGCCGTACTTATCCATATATTTAATTCTGACGATTTCCTCATCCATATCGTCTTTCCAGAGCTTTAACATTATTGCATAGTCAACACCCTTTGAAGAAACCTCCGATACAGCGGCAATCCGTCCGTTAATATCAAAATAAAAGGTATAGCTTCCGCCGAGCAGCAATTCGGGAATCGGATTACCGGATGCGTTCAATGCCTTTTTGAAGTTTTCGTCAAGGTCATATTCATCTCCGTCAATCACATATGTATCATCATTTATTCTTTCAAGATCACCGTTTAATTGTTCGTTCGACACATATACATTTCTTATCGGATTTGCACCCTTGGAGGTTGCGACAGACAATACCGTCCAGGGCTTGATTTCCGGTGCGGCAGTTCTTTCTTCGTCCGCATAAAAATACACTTTATAATCATCGGATTCCGGGTCAATATCAATATTTGTCACCGCTCCGTCATAGCTGTATTTATTTACAACCTTACCGTCGTAACTTGTAATATAAGAAACAACTATATTTTCGTACGATGTAACAAAAGCAACGTCATATGTTCCGTCTTCGTTGTTATCAATCAGTCTGATATTGTTTTCTTCCGCAAAAAAGTCTTCCCTTGAGTAGTTAAAATACGCCTGTCCGTTATAAATAACCTTAATCGCGGGATCAAGCTTTGCTCTTTGGTTTTTCTCGTTTTCGTCTTCATATTTGATAAATCCGAAATTGCTGTCAACCTCTGCTGTATCGCTTCCCTTAAATTCAACTATATCATTATCCTCCGGCACAATCGCTCTCAGGCTGTAGTAGCCTTGGCTCTTTTCTTTATAGAATACCCTTGCGTTTTGTCCCAGATAATCAACGATGTAATTACCGTCTTTGTTGATTTTAACTCCGCCCGCAATTATAGCATTGGCATTTTCTCCCTCTTCGGCAGTAAGCGCCGTATCTCCGTTATCGGAAATAATACCTGTCAATTCATATATTTTTCTGTAACGGGAAAGAATTGTTTCATTATTATTGGTTGTAATCTCCAATTTTGTACCGTCATATTTATAGTCCGTTATTTCTGCGTCAATCAGGTTATACAAAAGCTTAACCATTGCGCCCGCCGTCAGAGTATCGGTATATTTTAAATCAATACCCTTATTCAATTTTCTCTCGCTTGCTTTATTCATATATGCCGATATATCCGAATATCCCGCCGCAAGCTCGGTATATCCGCCTGCTCTGACCGCAATCTTTAACGCATTTTCAAAAGAGATAAGCTCTTCCGCATTAAAGGTTGCGTCGTTATCGATAAGGCTTGCGGACTTACCGTATTTAACAACATCTCTCGATTTGTCTTCGCTCATGAAATTTTCAACAGCTTCAAGAAATTCTCCGCTTGTAACGCTTGCTTTTTCGCTGTAATTCTCCTCAAAAGTATCCGGAAGAATATCCAGAGAAACGAGCGTACCTGCTTTTACATCGGACGCTTCATCATATGCAGCCATAACTCCCACGCACGGAAGCATTGATATTATTGATAATAAAGCTATTATTTTTTTTAACATTTCAATTCTCCATTCTACTTTTTAACTATATTGTAAATAAGCTGTGCCGCTTCCGCTCTGGTTGTATATTTCATCGGTTCTATCATTTTGTTTTCATTTCCCGAGACAATACCCTTTTCGTACAAGGTTTTAACCGCTTCCTTAGCGTAATCGCTTACCGCATCAAAGTCGGAAAGCTCATCCGCTGTGCGTATTCCGTTTTTATCATCGGTCAGCACCCTTGCAATCATTACCATCATGTCCTGTCTTGTAATATAATTGCCTATACCGAAGGTATCCTCAGATATTCCGTAGACAATTCCTCTTTCGAATGCCGTCGCAACATACGGATAATACCACGCATCCTCCGTAACATCGGAGAATTTACAAATTCCGTTCAGCTCGCTTGTCTGAGATTTCATAAGCATGGTTATAAATTCTTCTCTTGTAACATTATTTGAGGGGCAAAATTCATTTTTGTTCACTCCCGATACTATACCTTTTTTATAAAGGTATGTAACAGCTTCTTTTGCCCAGCTGTTTTTAACATCATCAAAAACAAAATCTTCTTCGGTAACGGTTGTTCCCGTGATTGTTGAAACTGTTCCGTTAGATGAGCTTCCCGCCGACGACTTTGATGAATTACCGCTTGAACCGCCGCCTCCGGTCGAGCCGCCTCCGCCCGCCGTATTTGTATTCGGTGTTTCCGAAACAGCTTTTGCAAATACAGCCGCAAACTCCTCTTTTGTTGACACGCTCTTTTGAGAAAGCTGTCTTACTATATTTTCACATACCGCAATTTTACTTGCGTCGGTATATCCGTTAAATTGAACATATGCGCTGTCGGCTGTTATTCCCAGCAACGCTCCGTTATTCGAAATATATCCCAATACTTCGTTATATCTTGCTTTATTGAGCTTATAAAGAATGTTTGCAAGCGTATATTCATCATCAAATTTGTCAGCCGACGGCTTTTGTGCTTTGATATAATTATCTATAAACGCTTTTTGCTCACTGTCGGTTATATCCTTGTATTTTACCGAATTATATTCGTTATTTAACATTTCCAATGCTGCGGAAGTATGCTCCGAATGGTTTGCAGTTATTTTTTCGGCAAGAAGCAATTGGCATTGTCTTATTACCGTTGCTTCCGACTTAGCCGCGGAGGCAATCCTTGCGGCAAATTCATTTTTTTCAGCTGCCGTCAAAAGATTGTAAAGCTCTGCTTTTATTCCCAGATTATCCGCGGACACCTTATAGTCATTGTTGTTTTCCAAAGCATCGTATATATCTTCCGCCGAGGTTGCTCCGGCAAGAAATTCAACAAATTGACGGCGCGTATCTTCTCCGGTAAAGTCAAATTCACCCGCTTCCGTTCCCATAACATATACTGTATAAGCTCCGTTTGAGGATACTCCCGAACGGTTTTCCGGAATTTCAAGCGTAAATTTTATTTTTTTGTCGTCTCCCACCTTTACCTCTTCTACCGCGAAGGCATTTTCCGCTTGCTTGCTCTCACCGTTTTTCAATACCGAAACCGAAACGGTTTTTCCGCTTTCATACGCAGTATCTATTGTGATATTGAGCTTGTTCCCGCTGCATTCCGGCGATATTTTCGGTGCCGCATATACGTTCATTTGCAGTGCTGCAATTACCGCCAAAGCAAAAATTTTCTTCTTCATTGAATTTCCTCTCTTTCATCTCATTATAATGCCGTTTATTCTATATTCTCATAATTTTTGATAACTGCCACATGATTTTGTTTAAGTGTAAAGTTTTTTAGGTTTACATTTGATCTTGTATAAAAATTATTCTCATCAATCAAATATACATCAAATTCTTCACTTAAATTTGTTTTTATTTCAGCATCCTTTTCAGAGCAATTCGACAGCACTGCTGTTTTTTTCCGTTTCTAATAAGTAAAATTACCCATTCCGATGAATTTGTTTTTTTATTGAATTTCGGTATAACCACTTTATCCGCATCCGTCTTTTTTGCTTCCGCTATCGCCGCTTGGATGCGCTCGCTGTCACTCCCGCTAAAATCATTCGGTATATAAAAATCCTAAGGCATACTCTGTTTCCTCCGTTTCTTTTTGCGCAAATCATAAAACAAGAAATCAAAAATTTCCAAATAAATGCTGCAAGCACTTCTGTGTATAATACAGTTATATATAGCAATTATTTGTATAAATCTTACAATTAATTATATCACCCTCTCTCATCATTTGTCAATAATCATTATTTTCCAAGCTATCATTTTTTGATAACCAATTTTTGAATATTTATTAAATTCTTTTATTTCCAAGAAATAAAAGATAGTTTTACTCTTTTTTTTGAAAAATAGTAAATTTTACTTTTGTCGGATTTTCTCACCTTTTCTCTTATTTTAGGTATTGAATTATTGATTTGTTTTATTTATAATATTGGTATCAAAATTTTGAAAAACGCAAAAAGGAGAGAAATAAAATATGAAAAAAATCGAATTTTCTCACACTAAAATCAATAACGGATTTTGGAAAGAAAAACAGAACATGGTCGAAAACTCCACTATCGAAGCGGTATACAATCGTTTTTCCGATACGCACCGATTTGAAGCACTCAAATGTAATTGGAAAGACGGCGACCCGAATATGCCCCACATATTTTGGGATTCGGACGTTGCAAAATGGATTGAAGGCGTTTCATATGTTTTAAAAAAGCAGCGAAACGATAAACTTGAGCAAATTATTGACAGTGCCGTTGATGAAATTGTAAAAAACAGTGATGAGCACGGATATTTCAACAGCCATTTTCTTGTTACCAACCAACAGGAACGCTTTAAAAACCGAGATTGCCATGAGCTTTATTGTGCAGGACATTTAATGGAAGCAGCTGTTGCATACAAAGAAGCAACCGGCAAAGATAAGTTTTTAAAGGCAATGTGCAAATATGCCGACTACATAGAAGAAGTTTTCAAAAAAGAACATTCCGCAGCTTTTGTCACCCCCGGTCATCCCGAAATTGAGCTTGCTTTGGTCAAGCTCTTCAAAGCAACAGGCGAAAAACGTTATCTTGAGCTTTCTGAATTTTTTATAGATGAGCATGGCACAAACAAAGATAATGCAGACAAAACATATGCTTTTGCAAACAAATTATACAATCAAGATGAGATGCCGCTCCGCGAAAGAACAACGGCGGAAGGACATTGTGTACGCGCCTTGTATCTTTTTTGCGGAATGGCGGATATTGCCGCCGAATACGGCGATAAAGAGCTTTTGGACGCCTGCAAAAGGGTATTTGATGATATGATTTCCAAAAAAATGTATATTACCGGCGGTTTGGGCTCGACACATTTGGGTGAGGCTTTTTCCGTTCCTTTCAGTCTGCCGAACAGAACAGCATATACAGAGACCTGTGCCGCAATCGCCCTTGCACTCTTTGCTGAAAGAATGCAGGCACTTGACGCGGATTCAAAATATGCCGATGCTGCCGAAAGAGCAATATATAACGGATTTTTATCCGGAGTGTCAATGAACGGAAGAGCCTTTTTCTATGAAAATCCTCTTGAAATTGACCCGAATTTCAACGACCCAAATCCATCTACAAAAGATAAGGAACGTTTTCCGATAACTCAGCGTAAGGAGGTCTTCGACTGCTCCTGCTGTCCGCCGAATGTAGTGCGCTTTATTCCGTCAATTGCCGATTTAATGTACAGCTATGACGAAAATACGCTCTACGTACATCAATATATAAACTCCGAAACGGAAGCCGATGGGATAAAAATTTCTCAGGAAACAAGCTATCCTGCCGACGGGAAGATAAAAATCACATGCAGCGCACCGCAAAAGGAAATCGCGCTTCGAATTCCGTCATGGTGTAAAAGCTTTAAAATCAGTGCGGAATACACTTTTAAAAAAGGCTATGCCTATATTAAGCTGATCTGTGATACAACTGTCGAGCTTCAGCTTGATATGCCGATTGTATTCATAAAGTCAAACAGGCATGTTCATGACAACTGCGGAAGAATTGCGGTAATGCGCGGACCGGTTGTTTACTGCGGAGAAGGCATCGACAACGGAGAAGATTTAAGAAGTATTGCAATTGATACCTGCGGAAATTATGAAATCGGCAAAAGTGAGTTTTTACTTCCAACGATAAAAGCCGATGCATACAAAGAAAAGCTCTCCAACGAGCTTTACAGTGAAATAGGTGATGATTATGAAAAAATTTGCCTTACACTTATTCCCTACTATGCTTTTGCAAACAGAGGCGAAACCGAAATGCTTGTATGGTTTTTGAGAAAATAAAATAATATAATATATGAAACTGCGGGCTGAGCAATTTTTTAAAGGATTACTCAGCCCGCAGCTTTATTTTGCCTGTATTTTTGATTTACTTTTATTTATAATAACAGCAAATGCAATTACGCATATGATAACCGAAAGCAGTGAGCCCGATGCAGTTGCAATTCCCATCGGGAAAAGCGTTGTCGGGAAAAGCATTGAGGTTAAATAAACTCCCGGCACCCGCACCAACACAATCGCAATTATATTGTGCAGAAATGACAGCTCCGATTTGCCGCATGCGCAAAAATATCCGCTGAAGCTGAAATGAATACCCGCAAAAATGCTGTCCCAGATATATCCTCTTAAATATTGACCGCCGAGACGAATTACATCAGCACCGCCCGAAGCATTTTTATCAGTGAAAAGCGAAACAATCGGCTCTGCGGCAAATTGTATCACAACAGACGAAAGCAAGCCAAAGCCTGCGGCAATGAATATAGCGTACCGAAGCGTTTGTATGGCACGTTCCGGCTTCTTTGCGCCGATGTTCTGCGCTCCCAATGCCGAAACGGCTGAAAGCATTGATGACGGAACCAAGAACAAAAAGCTCATAATCTTTTCGACAATTCCAACCGCCGCCGCGTCGTTAAGACCGCGTCTGTTTGCTATAACGGTAATGACAATAAATGCAATCTGAATGAGTCCGTCCTGCATGGCAATCGGAGTGCCGATTTTAAGTAATTTTCCCATAACTGCGCGTTCCGGCTTTAAATCACTTTTTTCAATAACAATACTTCTGCGTTTTATAATAACCGCTAAAGACACCGCTACACTGACAGCCTGCGAAACTGTAGTGCCGAGTGCTGCTCCGACAGGTCCGAGCCTGAATACTCCCATAAAAATATAATCAAGCATAATATTCACTATGCAGGCTATTGCGATAAAATACATCGGACTTTTGCTGTCACCCAAGCCCCTGAAAATTGAACTTATTATATTGTATGCCGTGATAAACGGAATACCTATAAAGCAAACAGTCAGATAAGCTATTGTTCCGTTCGCCGCTTCCGCCGGAGTTGACATAGCGGCGACAATTGCACGCACCAAAGAAAGAAGCAACAGCGTCAAAATAATTGAAATCAGCATAAACAGCGTTATGGTATTTCCTATATCCTTTGCCGCCTGCTTTCTGTTACCTCCTCCGACAGCCTGACCGATACTGACTGTTGTGCCCATGGCAAGACCTACAATCATAACAGTCAGCATGTGCATAACCTGTGAGCCGATTGACACAGCTGTTGTGCTCGCAACGCCCTCAAATTGCCCGATAATAAATAAATCCGCCATTCCGTAAAGCGTCTGTAAAAAATATGATAATAAATACGGAAGAGAAAAAAAGATTACATTCTTAAATACGCTGCCTGTCGTAAGATTTTTTTCCATAGCTTGCTCCCTTTTACGATTTCCTTAAATACTATTATACTCCTTGCAGCCAATATAAAGTCAAGGCTTTTTATAATTTTTGTATAATATAACAACAAATTTTATAAAAATAAAAAAGCCAAGCTTCTATTTATTTTAATGATATTCTCTGCAATAAAAAAAATATTTAATATCCCTCTAAAACATTAATTATATTCACATTTTTTCGTTCGGCATAGTCAATTGTATTTTTTGTGCCGGATGCCATTCCGTTCCATACAGCTATCACCATATTTGAATGATCTACCATAAATTCATTTCTCCTTTGGTAGCAAGCTTTGAAATACTTGTCACAAATTATTCTGATGTAATCAGCATTTTTTATTATATTGTTGTATCTTTTTTTCTCATATTCATTTCTTCGTTTTTCGAAGTTGGGATGCGGCACAGCGCAAATCAAACGCAATGCCTTATTCTGCTTTTTCTTTTCAAGTACGATTTCAGCTGCCCATATATCCGTGCCGGGCGCCATACCTGTAATAAATGTCGTAAAACCATTTTGTATTGCATTGTCAATAGCATTTTCCAAAAGAGCTTTTATTTCTGTTTCGGAAAAATCAAGTTTCTCCGGTCGATGTCCAGTAAAGCAACAACGATGTAATTTTTTTTCAGTTTTCATATAGAAAACTCCTTCCTAAGTATAATAGTCTTTATATAGTCTATATTGTATCATATATAGCCTACTTTTGCAATAGCAACCCTCTATAATTAAACTATCAAAGGAGTGAATTATATGAATACTTATGAAACTGTAAAAAATCGTTTGATTTTTCTATGCGGAGAAAAAGGTATAACAATAAATAAATTAGCCACAGAATCGGGCATTGCGCCCTCAACAATTAAAAATATATTATACGGAAAAAGTATAAATCCAGGAATTGTCACTTTAAAAAAATTATGTGACGGATTAAATATTTCTTTAATTGATTTTTTTAACACAAAAGAATTTAGAGAATTAGAGCAAGAAATAAAATAAATCATTATGTCCGAATATGGCAATCTTTATATAAATTTTTCCGACACAATAGGAATTTGTGCCAAAGGCA
>CAKSJU010000064.1 GCA_934463455.1 uncultured Clostridia bacterium
ATTCTTTGATATTGGTGTGAAAGAGGGTGAGCATATGCGTTTTCGGATGTACAGACGGAGAATAAGACCAAACTGTAAATTTTATTTTGTTTTGCTTATTGTTTTTACGGTGTTATCGGGACATTTGTTTTTTTCTCGAATTTATCCGAACTATACGGCGCGTGTTGACATTTATATGAATAATCTCGGAAATAAGGTAATAAATTCGGCTCTTTCGGAAATCATGCGGAACAAATCCGGAGATTATTTTGAGAATATACAAACAAATTCTGAGGGAAGAGTTATGTCTGTTGAAGCGGATACATATAAAATGAATCTTTTCAAGGCAGAATATACGGATTTGCTCTTGGAAAAGCTTGATAATGCCGGATACATAGAAATACCGCTCGGCAGCTTGTTAAAGGAAGAAATGTTTTCAGGCTTCGGACCGAAAATGAAAATCAAGGTAGTTTCGAACGGAACGGTAAAAACTGATTTTTCGGAGGATTTTGTATCGTGCGGAATAAATCAGGTAAAGCATAAAATTTACATTAAGGTGTCTGTTTCATTTTCCGCAATTTCCGCAACGATGAGAAGAAGCAGGACTGTTGAAACAGAAATTCCGATTGCAGATACAGTGATTCCGGGTACAGTACCGAATTACTACGGCGGCATTCAGGCAGCATTACCCTTAAAATAAGTGAATTTTTGTATTAAATGTATACTAAATCAAAAAAAAGGAAAAAGTATTATGGTATATATTCCGAAAAAGGATGTAACATAAAAGGATTTTTCAAATAAATGTCGAATTTAGTAATATGATAAGATACGAAAAAAATAACGGAGGGAAAAAAATGTATTCAAGTGATGTCATAAATGAAATACTTTCGGAAAATGACATTGTAGATTATGTTTCGCAATATGTACGTCTGAAAAAAAGCGGCAGAGACTACAGCGGGCTGTGCCCGTTTCATAAAGAAAAATCCCCTTCGTTTCATGTGAGTGGAGAAAAACAGCTCTTTCATTGCTTCGGCTGCGGAGTGAGCGGAAATTTGATACAATTTGTAATGAAAAGCGAAGGTCTTGATTTTGTTGAAGCACTCAAGCTGCTTGCGGACAGAGCGGGAGTTGTATTGCCGGAGGAAAACGACAAAGCGGACTATGCGCTGCATGAAAAAAAGAAAAAAATATATGAAATGAATAAAGCGGCAGCAAGATTTTTTTACTCGGAGCTTAGCTCGGAGGAGGGAAAAACAGCTGTTGAATATTTCAAAAAAAGGCAGCTCGGAGCGAAAACAATACGACAGTACGGTCTGGGGTATTCGCCGAATGATTACAATGCACTGCATTCTTATATGAATTCTCTCGGTTATTCGGATACCGAGCTTATCGAGGCGGGCTTGGTGAGTGAGAGAGAGGGGAGAGTTTATGACAGATTTCGCGGCAGAGTAATGTTCCCTATAATAGATTTAAGAGGAAATATTATCGGATTCGGAGGCAGAATACTGACCGACACAAAAGAAATTAACGGCTATAAGCCACCGAAATATTTAAATTCCGCGGAAACACCGGTATTTAATAAAGGACGGAATTTGTTTTCCCTCAATAATGCGAAAAAGGATACCGGCGGAAAGCTTATTCTTGTTGAGGGTTATATGGATGTTATATCGGTATTTCAGGCAGGAATAATCAACGTTGTAGCAACACTGGGAACGGCACTCACCGAAGACCAGGCAAAATTGATGATGAAGTATTCGAATGAAATTTTGATTTGTTACGACAGCGATGAAGCGGGAAGAAAAGCTACTATAAGAGCAATAGAAATAATTAACGGTGTCGGAGGAAAATCGGCGGTTGTTCGCCTGAAGGGTGCAAAAGACCCGGATGAATACATAAAAGCAAACGGTGCAGAAAGCTTTAAAAATGCAGTGGCGGCGGCTGTTCCGTCAACGGAATATCGTCTTGCTTCGGCAAAAGTATTGTATAATACAGACGTTCCCGAGGGCAAAATTCAGTTTATTTCCGATGCAGCGGAAATTCTCGGCAGTGTACGCGACAGTGTTGAAGTAGACGCGTATATAAGAAAGATTGCAGCCGAAACAGAAATCAGCACCGATGCTATTTACAGCGAGTACAAGAAAAAAAAGAAAAATGCGGTACAGAGAGAAAAAAAGCAATTCAGCCAAGGCGATTTACATATTTCCGCAGTGCAAAAGTCCGGAAATATTGTTACCGTCGGCAATGACAATGCAATAGCGGCTGCCGAGAAAAAGCTTTTGAATTTGATTGCGCAAAATAAAAAATTCTGCAAAAAAACCATGGAAATATTGAGTGCGGATGCTTTTTCGAATGATGTATACAGAAAGCTTGCGGAGGCTATTTACAAAAACTGCACGCTCGGTATTGCGTCCGAGCCGGCGATGCTGCTTAATATGTTTGACAATGACGATTTAAAAACAGCATCGGAAGTTTTTTATAATATGGAAGTATACGAAAATAATGAAAAAACACTTGACGATTTGATAATATCAATAAAAAAAGAAAAAATAAAAAAACAAATTCTTTCCGAAAAAGACCCGGAAAAATTAAAAAAATTATTATATGAGCAAAATGCGCTATCCAAGAGAAATTCCGAATTGAAAGGATGAAATTACAATGGCAGATGTTGAAACAAAAAAAAATGTTATAAGAGAACTTATTGAGCGCGGAAAAAAGAAGGGCATGCTTACCAATAAAGAAATTGCCATGTCATTTGAAGAGATGGAAATTACTCCGAAAGAGCTTGAAACCGTCTATGATATTTTTGAAAAAGAGGGTATCGAAATCATAGATGACCTTGACAAAGAGCTTGAAGAAATCGAGATCAGCAAGGAAGAGCTTGAAGATTTGTCTATTCCTGAGGGAATAAGCATTGATGACCATGTAAAGATGTATCTTAAAGAAATCGGTAAGGTTGATTTGCTTGACACAGCGCAGGAAATGGAACTTGCCGAAAAAATGGCACACGGCGACGAACAGGCAAAAAAGAAGCTTGCCGAGGCAAATTTGAGATTGGTTGTCAGTATAGCAAAAAGGTATGTGGGCAGAGGTATGCTGTTTCTGGATTTAATTCAGGAGGGTAATCTCGGTCTTATTAAGGCTGTCGATAAATTTGACTATACAAAAGGATATAAATTCAGTACGTATGCAACCTGGTGGATAAGACAAGCCATAACAAGGGCTATTGCCGACCAAGCAAGAACAATAAGAATTCCGGTTCATATGGTGGAAACAATAAACAAGCTTGTGCGCGTTTCCAGACAGCTTGTTCAGGAGCTCGGCAGAGAGCCGACTCCGGAGGAATTGGCAAAAGAGCTTAACATGTCGATTGATAAAGTGAGAGAAATATCAAAAATTTCACAGGAGCCGGTATCTTTGGAAACTCCGATAGGCGAAGAAGAGGACAGCCATTTGGGCGATTTTATCCCGGATGATGACGCACCTGCACCATCGGAAGCGGCAAGCTTTGTTCTTTTGAAGGAACAGCTTGTGGATGTTTTAAAAACACTGACGCCGAGAGAAGAAAAAGTATTGCGTTTAAGATTCGGACTTGACGACGGCAGACAGCGTACATTGGAAGAAGTCGGAAAAGAGTTTAATGTAACCAGAGAGAGAATAAGACAAATTGAAGCAAAAGCACTCAGAAAGTTAAGACATCCAAGCAGAAGCAAAAAATTAAAGGACTATTTGGATTGATTTGCCAATAAATTTGTAAAAAAAACAGTAAAATTATAAAAAAATGAATTTTTTTGTAAAAAAACTGTACAAATGCGTAAAAATATGCTATAATAATTCTGTAGAGTTATATTTACTTGTATATTATTGCATATAATTTGTATATTTATAAAAATACATAAGGGAGGCATTTTGAGATGATAAGCAAGGCTTTTCAGAACATTGTTACACAAATGGCGGAGGTTTTTCCGAAAAGATTCGGAATAGCTGATGCGCAAGGGTTGGTATTGGCAGCAAACGGTCCGGAGCTGCCGGATGAAATTGTTGAAGAATTGGTTTATGCTGTCGGAAACAATGATAAATTATTTTTTAAAAACGGATATACGGTGAGACTTATTGCGGGAAAGCCTTATACTGAATATATTGTATATGTTGAAGGAACGGATGAGATTTCCAAATATTGCTGCAATGCTATTACCGTTGCGGCAAATAACGTAAGATATTATTACGATGAAAAATATGATAAAACCATATTTATGCAGAATATAATATTTGATAATATGCTGGCATTTGACCTTCATCAAAAGGCTCATGAGCTTCATGTGGATATAGATACTCCGAGAGCTGTATTTTATATAAAAGCACTCAAAAAGGGTGAGACGGGTATATATGAGATTATAAGAAATATATTCCCGGATAAGGATAAGGATTTTATTGTTAATATCGACAGTGAAAATATAGTGTTGATAAAAGAATTGAAAGAAACCGTGGATTCTGTTGAGCTTGACAGCATGGCAAAATCTATTCTTGATACAATTCATTCGGAAACAATGCTTTCGGTTGTTATAGGTGTCAGCACGGTGGCTGAAAATCTTGACCAACTTAATAATGCTTACAAAGAAACACAGATTGCAATTGAAGTCGGAAAAGTATTTGAAGAAGAAAAATACATTTTGAATTATGAAAATCTCGGAATAGGCAGATTGATTTACCAGCTGCCGATTAAGCTTTGCGAATTGTTTTTGCAGGAAGTATTCAAAAAAGGCGATATAACGCTTTTGGACAGTGAAACAATTCTCACAATAAATAAGTTTTTTGAAAATGACCTTAACGTTTCGGAAACTTCGCGGCAATTGTTTGTACACAGAAATACGCTTGTATACCGTCTTGAGAAAATATACAAGCTTACAGGTCTTGATTTGAGAAAATTTGACCAGGCAATTGTATTTAAAGTAGCAATGATGGTGCATAAATATCTTGTTTCAAATTCAATGAAAATATGACATTGCAAAAAATGTAATATGGGGAGTGCTGCATTTTAATGCTTTTAAGCTGCGGCATTCCCTTCTTCAGATAACAAATGCGAGGGTAGAAATATGATAGAATTTGTAAATGTTACAAAAGAATACGAAAACGGGACTGTCGCGTTAAAGGATGTAAATTTAAGGATAGAAAACGGAGAATTTGTATTTTTGGTCGGCTCAAGCGGAGCGGGAAAAACAACCGTAACGAAACTTTTGATGCGTGAGCAGAATGTAACGGAGGGAGAAATTTATCTTAATGATATAGATATTACACAGCTTTCTCATCGGCGTATTCCTTTTTTAAGACGTCAAATGGGGGTTGTATTCCAGGATTTCAGACTGCTTGAGGATCGGACTGTGTATGAAAATGTTGAGTTTGCCATGCAGATAGTAGGAGCATCGAGACGTGAAATAAGAAGACGTGTTCCTGTTGTTTTAAATGAAGTGGGACTTAATTATAAAGCAAAAATGTTTCCGCGTCAGCTTTCCGGAGGCGAACAGCAGAGAGTAGCTCTTGCACGTGCTTTGGTAAACAGACCTATGATATTGATTGCGGACGAGCCTACAGGTAATTTAAACCCGAAAACAGCTATGGAAATAATGGAAATATTTGAAAATATAAATGCTTCCGGCACGACGGTTATCATGGCAACTCATGCAAAAGATATTGTTGATGCTATGAAAAAAAGAGTAATAGAAATCCAGGACGGTAAGGTAGTGCGGGACGAAGTGGGAGGAGTGTATCATAATGAGACTGTCTAAGGTAGGTTATTCACTCGCCCAGGCAAAGAAAAATGTTATCAGAAACGGATTAATGACGATTGCCTCGCTGTTTACGATAACAAGTTGTTTGGTAATACTCGGACTTTTTACTGTTATTACTTTAAATGTAAATTACATAAGCGACCAAGTAAAAGACCAATGCGAAATACAGCTTTTTATGAAGGATGACGCAACCGAAGAGAGAACTGAAGCAATAAAAGCTGAAATTGATAATACCCCAAATGTAAAAGAAAGCGTTCTTTTTACTAAGGAAGATATGCTTAAGTTTGCAAAGGAGGACATGTTTGAGGGCAAGGAGGACTTGCTTACAGGTTTTGAAGGTGATGATAATCCTTTCAGCAATTCGTATAAAATCACATTAAATGACATTGAAAAAACAACCGAAACGGTTGACAGCCTAAAGGCTTTGGATGGAGTTGATCATGTCGAAAACAAGCAGGATGTTGTAAATACCGTTGTTTCGGTATCTAATATTGTTAAAAAATTAAGTCTGTTTGTTATGGCACTGCTTTTGATAATAGCGATTGTTATAATTGCAAATACGGTTAAGCTTACGGTATTCAACAGACGTAAGGAAATAAACATAATGAAATACATAGGAGCAACCGACAGATTTATAAGAATACCTTTTATCCTTGAGGGAATGATGATAGGCTTTATAGGTGCGGTTATTGCGTTCGGGCTTATGTCTTGGGGATATATAACAATGCTTAATTATGTGAAAGCATATCAGTTCAATATGTTTGAATTAATTCAATATATGACAGTGGCTCCGATAATTGCAGCACTTTTTGTGGTTGTCGGGTGTCTTATCGGAATAGCGGGAAGCGTATTTTCTATGAGAAAATATTTGAAAGCATGAGGTGCACACAGTGAAAAAAAGATTTTTTACCGTACTCATTGCTGCTGTTTTGGCGGTTTCGGCAATCTCGCCGAATGTGTATGCCGCAAAAAGCGTAAGTCAGCTGAAAAAAGAGATGCAGCAGCGTGAAAACGAAAGAAAAAAGACGGAAAAAGAAATAAATTCAAAAAAAGACGAACGCG
Source organism: uncultured Clostridia bacterium (assembly GCA_934463455.1). Taxonomy (GTDB): domain Bacteria; phylum Bacillota; class Clostridia; order UBA1381; family UBA1381; genus CAKSQL01. The sequence goes on from CAKSJU010000064.1 coordinate 6,825, forward strand.
ATGAAAAAATAAAAGAGCGTAACAGTCTTGATTTGCAGATTTCCGATATAATGAGCGATATTGACGATGCTCAGGATGTAATCAATGACAAGCAGAAAGAAATTGAGCAAAAAAATGAAGAAATAGAAAAACTTACGGGAATTATAGACGAAAATACGGATAAGCTGAAAACCAGAATGAAAATAATGTATGAATACGGAAATTCATCGTATTTGGAATTGGTTTTGGAGGCTAAAGGGTTAAGCGATTTTTTCAGCCGTGTGTCTGTTGTTAAAGATATAGTGTCCCATGATAAAGAACTGATTAATACATATGTAAATGCGAAAAATGAAGTTGAATCGGCAAAGAGCGTGGTTGAACAGGAAAAAAACGAACAGGTTGAGGCAAAATCAATATTGAAAAATAAAAAAGGTCAGCTTGTTACACTTCAAAATCAAAAGGACGCTATTATAAAATCATTAAATTCCGATATAACTTCGCTTGAAGCACAGGAGAAAAAAGCGGAAGAGGATTATAACAGTCTTAAATCCGAGCTTAATAAAGCATTGGCAGCAGCTCAGGCTGCGGCGGCAAAATCATCGTCGTCGTCAACGACACCGGCTTATGTCGGCAACGGAAAATTTATTTGGCCGTCAGCTGCATCAACCAGAGTAACTTCTGAATTCGGTAAAAGAAATAAACCGAATGCAAAAGCGACCAGCGTACATCGCGGCATCGACATAGGAGCTCCCTCGGGAAGCAATGTTCTTGCAGCAGAGGCGGGAACTGTATTAACTGCGGGATATAACAGCAGTTACGGTTATTATGTAACAATAAACCACGGTGGTGGTTTTGTTACACTGTATGCTCATAACAGTAAACTGCTTGTTTCAAAAGGTGCAAGTGTAACAAAGGGACAGGTAATTGCAAAATCAGGCTCCACCGGAAATTCTACCGGTCCGCATATTCATTTTGAGGTAATGGTAAACGGAGTTTGTCAAAATCCGAGAAAGTATTTTTAATTTATAATTTAAAGGGGTGGCTGGCAGCAACCCCTTTTTGCTTTTAAAAAAGGGATGATTTTGCGAAGCAAATGTGACTTTTCGGAATATTTCGCATTTTTAATCATATTCTACTATAGCTGCCGATTTTTCGGAAATAAAAAGATTTTCGGCTGCGAATGAAAAAAAGAAAGGAAAGTATAGCTATGAAAAAATACAAACTGATTATAATTACTTTTTTGTGTTCGGCAGCACTGATTTTATCGGGCGAAATACTTGTTTTCGGAGGAAACTTAAAATCAATAATTAAAATAAATAATATCATGGGTATTATGAAAAATGAGTTTTATTTTGATTTTGATAAGGATAAGCTCACCGATTACGCTTTGACAGGGGTTACGCTTGCGGCAGACGACCCGTATACAAGATATTACGATAAAGAACAATTTCAAAATTATATATCAAGCTCACAAAACAGCTATATAGGAATAGGTGTTGTACTCGGTGCGGATGACGATAACAAATATTTGAAAATATATTCTGTTGAAAAGGATACACCAAGTGAAAAAGCAGGACTTCACACCGGTGATATTATTCTTGAAATAGACGGTAATGCTTTTTCCGCCAATCAGCTAAATGAGGCGGTAGAGCTTTTAAGGAGAAAAAAAGTCGATACTCCAATTCCTATAAAGGTACTCAGAAACGGTGAAGAGCTTGATTTTACCGTTACGAGAGAGTCAATTGAAAAGCATACTGTAACGAGCGGAAAAATTAATGAAAATATCGGTTATATAAAAATTGCATCTTTTGACAGAAAGGATAAAAACGACAAAAATTCGTCAGATACATATGATGAATTTAAAGCTGCTGCAGACGGCTTGCATGAGGACGGCTGTGAAAAAATCATAATAGATTTGAGAAATAATCCGGGCGGAGATGTAAAGGTGGTTTCAAAAATTGCCGATTATTTATTGCCTGAGGGTGTAGTAACATATACGGAAGATAAGAAAGGGAAGAAAAATTATATATACTCGGACGAAGCTTGCGTTGATTTTGAGATTGTACTTCTGGTAAACGGCGGCAGTGCTTCGGCATCGGAGATATTAACCGGTGCGCTGAAAGACTATGAAAAAGCGAAAATTGTCGGTACAAAAACTTACGGAAAAGGAATTGTTCAAAGCGTTTATTCTTTTGCCGACGGCTCGGGAATGTCGGTGACGACATCAAGATATTTTTCTCCGAAAGGAACTTGTATACATAAAATAGGAATAGAGCCTGATTATTATATTGATTCCGAACAGGGCGAAAGAGATGTTCAGCTGGATAAGGCGGTAGAAATTTTAAAATAATTATTTTGCGTAAAAATGTAGAAAATTTATATAATTTGTGATATACTTATTAGGATAAGATAAAATAAAGAGAGATAGGTTACAAAATGGATAATTTACTTGCAAAATTAAACGATAAACAAAGAGAGGCGGTAACAACAACAGAGGGTCCCGTGCTTGTCCTTGCCGGAGCAGGCAGCGGTAAAACTACGGTGTTGGTTAACAGAATAGCGTATATTATTGCAAAAAAGAAAGCTGCTCCGAAAAATATTATTGCCATTACTTTTACAAATAAGGCAGCAAACGAAATGAAATCAAGAATAGAAACGATAATCGGAGATCGTGCAGACGGAATGTGGGTAAGTACATTTCATTCGGCGTGCGTGAGAATACTCAGACGTAATATCGACATGATAGGCTATTCGAGTGATTTTGTAATATATGATACAGCGGATGCAAAAACGTTGATGAAGGAATGTCTTAAGGAGCTTAACATGGACGATAAAGTCTATAATCCGAAGGCGGTGCTTTCATCTATAAGCAATGCTAAAGATAACATGCAAACTCCCGATATTTTTGAAGCTGTTAATTCGGGGGATTATTACCTTAGAAATATTGCAAGGATATATCGGCTGTATCAGGAAAAGCTGAAAAAAAACAATGCTCTTGATTTTGACGATATTGTATTCAATGCGGTAAAAATACTGATGGAAAATCAGGACGTGCTGAATTATTATCAGGATAAATTCAAGTACATATTGGTTGACGAGTATCAGGATACAAACAATGCTCAATATATGCTGATAAGTTTACTGGCACAAAAAAACAGAAATATATGTGTCGTGGGAGACGATGACCAAAGTATATATAAATTCAGAGGAGCAAACATACAGAATATTTTGGGATTTGAAGATGAATTTCCGGATGCGGCCACAATTAAGCTTGAACAGAATTACCGTTCGACAAAAAATATTTTGGATGCCGCAAATGCAGTTATTGCGAACAATACGGAAAGAAAGGGAAAGGCACTTTGGACTGATAATTTCGCCGGAAATAAAATTACATTGTATACTGCCGTAAACGAACGCGGAGAGGGAGAATATATAGCCAAAGAAATAGAAAAGCTTGTTGCAGACGGAGAAAGATATTCCAATGCTGCGGTTTTGTACAGAACAAATGCCCAATCCCGTATAATTGAAGAAATGTTTTTGCGCTGGGCAATACCGTATAAGGTTTTGGCGGGACTTCGATTTTACGACAGAAAAGAAATAAAAGACATAATTGCATATTTAAGAGTGATATATAATCAGCGTGACGACATAAGTTTGAAAAGAATTATTAACGAGCCGAAAAGGGGAATAGGTGCAACAAGTATGGACAAAGGCTCTGCACTTGCTGCCGAAAAAGGTGTGTCGCTCTTTGAAATATTAAAAAATGCAAGCGAGTATAGCCAACTTATCAGAATATCCGGCAAAACGGAGGAATTTGTTAAATTAATTGAAAACCTTGAAAAGGCATCTCATACGATGAAGCTTGAAGATTTTGTTGTAAGAGTGCTGAATGATACGGGTTATCTTCCTGCACTGCAATTGGAAAACAGTATAGAATCGCAGACGAGGATTGAAAACCTGAAGGAGTTTATGTCGGTTGTTCAGGAGTTTGAAAAAGAAAATGATGAAATAAGCTTGTCGGCATTTTTGGAAAATCTTGCGCTTGTTGCCGATATTGATTCGTATGACGAGGACCAGGATTGTGTTGTTATGATGACAGTTCACAGTGCTAAAGGTCTGGAATTTGATAATGTTTTTCTTACCGGCATGGAGGACGGGCTGTTTCCGTCAGCACGCTCATCAATGGAAAGAGAGGATCTTGAAGAAGAGAGAAGATTGTGCTATGTCGCAATAACTCGTGCAAAGAAAAAACTGTATCTTACAAATACATGCTCAAGAATGATATACGGAAAAACGACTGCGTCGCTGCCGTCATTGTTTTTAAAAGAAATTCCGGACGAGTATATTAACGAATGTTTTGATAATACTATCAAAAAAGCAACCGTGCAGATTGAACGAAAGGTAAATACCTTTAAGGACAATATTTTTAATCCGGTAAAAAATCACGAGCCGCTGCCGGAAAATATAAGATTTACTCCCGGGGACCGCGTTGTTCATAAAAAATTCGGTGAGGGCACTATTATTTCAGTACAGCAGTTCGGTAAAGATGCCAAGCTGGAAATTAATTTTGACAATATAGGAAGAAAACAGCTTATGGCGGTTTTTGCAAAGCTTGAAAAAATAAAATGAAAGGAACTATAAAAATGATAAAACATATAGTATGCTTTAAATTAAAGGATAACAGTGATTGCGAAAAGAAGAAAGTCAGGGAGCTGCTTCTTTCGATGAAGGAGCATGTCCCTACTGTGACAGATATTGAAGTAGGATGTGATTTTCTGGCTTCGGAGCGTTCGTATGATGTTATATTGCAGGTGACTTTGAAAGATAAAGCCACATTGGATGTATACCAGAATGACGAATATCATGTAAACACAGTTAAAAGCTATATGCACAAAGCTGCGTCGGCAAGTATAGCGGTTGATTATGAAATATAATCTTGGCAAGAGATGTCCCACCACCTCTAAAGTGGTGGGATTTATATAGTTTTGCGTCACGGATTCCCCTAATTGTTTACACCTATAATGCCGCCAAGTGCTCCGGAGGCAAGCGAGGCAATTAAAACGGTCAGCATATTCATATTCGGAGAAAAGCATTTTTTAACAATAATACCGGTAAGAACTATTATAATAAAATAACCTGCGGCAATTGCGAGACCGTGCAAAAGACCGGATTTTTCTATATTTTTTGAAACAGCGGCAGATGATATAAAGATACTAAGTCCGACGGCAGCCATAACCAAAACGGACAGCAAGGCATCGGATATTGTAAAGAAATAACATGCACCGGCAATTATAAGCAGTAAAATAAAAGTAAATATCAATGAAAATGCAATTCCTTTTATTATACCGGTCGTATTAAAATCTTTTTCATAAGACATAAAAAATCCCTCCGAAATATTATAGTTATATAGCT
>CAKSJU010000065.1 GCA_934463455.1 uncultured Clostridia bacterium
CGACTGTCACACTGTCGCGAATGTACCCGACTGTCACACTGTCGCGAATGTACTTGACTGTCACACTGTCGCGAATGTACCCGACTGTCACACTGCCGCGAATGTACTCGACTGTCACACTGTCGCGAATGTACCCGACTGTCACACTGTCGCGAATGTACCCGACTGTCGTATTGCCACAAATGTCCTCGACTGTCGCGTTGTCGCGAATAAATACATTTTTACAATCTTTAATTCTATGCCCTGCACCATTTGATATGTCCAAACCGTCAACGCCGATGTGTATTCTGTCCTTTGCCCATTCTTTTACCGCTTCAATCATTCGCTGCTTGTCATATTCTTTGACATACCAATCGGGGAGAATATCCTGGTCGACATTAAACTCCCATGTATCTATATCGCTGAACCCATCACCGTTTGCCGGATAAAGCTCCGCCCGAATAAACAACCGTTCTGCGTTGGCTTTTGTATCCTCTATACCCAATTCTTTCAGCATGTCCGTATGGCTGTCATAGTCGGGAACGAATACCCTGTCTTTTAATATTATTGCTGATTTAAGTCTGCACATGATTTTACTCCTCTTTCAAAATTTCAATAGTTTGTCCCGCCTGTAAATCCGCTCCGATACCGTTCTTTTTTTGAAGCAGGTATATGTAATCCCGGATATCGGAATTTTTCGGAGCGTACTGCTTGGATATGCTCCATAACGTCTCGCCCTGCTCTACTGTGTATATCTCCCAAATCTCGGGAGATTGCTTCGTTCCATGCCCGCACAGTAACATTGCTATCCCAATTATTGCGGACAGAATTGCTACTGTACGGATGCGCTTTTGTACCCGTGTCATTTTTTTGTTTACTCCTTTCTATGCGGATGCATTTTTTTGCGTTTGCTCTTTGTCCCATTCGTCAAAACGTCTTTTAACGTCCGGGTCTTCATAATATTTCTCTACCGTCCTCGCAATCCACCTTGCGAAGCTCGTGATTTCACAAGACGGCAATGTCTTAATGTCATACATGTTTACCACTCCTTCCATTTTATTTACCTGAAATATAACTGATAGCTACATCTACCGCTTCACAATCTGATAGCTTTGTAGTTTTTTCAAATTCATTTATTTTAAGTCTGAAAGTCCTATCTACTACCATTTTTAAATCTTTCCAATCTCTCTGGGAAAGGTCGCTTAAAAGTCTTGCCTTTTCTTTGATAAGCTCTTTATTCATGTTCCGCACTCCTTTCGTTCTGTTTGTTTATCCAGTAACCCTCAGGAATAATCGCGCCAATTTGCGCCGCTGCGTTTGACAGTATACATAATTGCTCAGGCTCGCCACTCCTTTTTTTTATTTCATCTTTTATTGTTGACAATATGTCAAGCAAAAGCTCTACGGCATATGCTTTAGAGTCCATGTTTTCACCTCCTCCTATTTTGTTACCTTGCAAAATTTTCATATTTGTGTTATAATGTTCCTGAGGTGTTTTATTATGAAAAATATTTTAGATTTTATCAAAGAATATCAGGCAATTATAACAGTAGTCATTAGTTCGCTAATATCATATTGTATAGCCAAAGCCAAAACGAAAAGCGAAATTGATAAACTTATGCTAACATGGTCGCGTAATGACAAAACCGATTTTTCAAAAGCATTTCAACAATTACTCTCAACAACATCAGCTTATTGCCAGCACCAAAATTACCATATTTTCGAAAATGCTATAAGCGCAAGTGCAACTTTCTTGACCTTGTCTCCTGAAGAATTTCAATCTTTAGCTTCAGAAATTGATGCCGCACTAAACAATAAAAATATTGAACAAGTACAGAGCGTTCGTGAAAAATTAATATCGCTATATTCTGAATGGATAAATCAAAGCGAATAATATCCCTAATGCAAAATATAGAATATATCGTAAAATTATCAATTGCTTCTTTTTGTCTTTGTATGCACTCGCAACACCCAAATTTGAAAATAACCATGTAAGGATTGCTGATAGCATTATAAGACTTGTTATTTCCCTCATGCGCTCACCTCGTTTCTGTTTCGATTTTTACCCATGCCCATAAGATTTGTAACACAAGCTGATTTACTGTATAGTCTTTTATATCGTTTCGTTATCGAAACCTATACTGTAAAAAAAATATATGGCTCTATCCCATATGCGCTTTTTATTTTTCTGACCTCAGTTAAATAAAAATCTGATATTCCATTTATTTTTTGACCTACTGATGTTTCACTTATATCCAATGTTTTTGCTATATCTGCATATGTTATTTTCTTTTCAACCAAACAACCTCTAAATTTATTGTATGGTCTATGCTTTATTTTTTTATCACCATTCATATCCTCACCTCCTTGTTTCGTTTTCATTAACATTGTAACACTTTTTTTATTTATTGTCAATACCTTTTCAAAAAAAAATTTATTTTTTCGAAACTTTTTTTATTTTTTACTTGACAAAAGTTTATTTATATGTTAACATAATGCTGAAAGGGTGATGTTGATGTTTGGCAAAAAATTACTAGAAGCGCGCAAACGAAAAGGCTTTACTCTTGAGCAATTAGCCGATATTTATAATAAACAATTTGATGGTAGTTTAAGCAAGGGAACGCTATCTAAATATGAACACGAAAAACAAGAGCCTATGATTAGCACAGTTGGAAATCTTGCCAATATTCTAGGGGTAACTGTTGATTATCTAATAGATGATACTGATAGTATACATATAGATAGTGTATCCTCCTTATCCAAATACGGCATACGTCCAATCAAAACAAAGAAATTTCCTATGCTCGGTGAAATTGCCTGCGGAAAGCCAATCTATTGTGATGAAGATTACGAAACCTATATAGAAGCTTCAGAAGATATAAAAGCAGACTTTTGTTTGACCGCAAAAGGTGACAGTATGATAAATGCGCGAATTTTTGATGGCGATATAGTTTTTATAAAAGAACAGCCGATTGTTGAGAATGGTGAGATTGCCGCAATTATAATTGAGGATTCGGCTACACTAAAACGAGTATATTTAAAATCCGACAAAATAATTCTTCGCCCCGAAAATCCAATATATGATGATATTATATATGAAAAAGATGATATGAACAGGGTGCATATTTTGGGAAAAGCAGTTGCTTTTCAAAGTTCGGTACGATAATATTTATATTTTTCCATATACTAATATATAGGAGGTACACTATTATGGAATATATAGTTAATTTGACATGGGACAATGAATCAAATGTGTGGATAGCTACAAGTGACGATATACCGGGGCTTATATTGGAATCGGGGTCGTTTGACGCATTGCTGGAACGTATACGTTTCGCAGCTCCGGAACTGATTGCATTGAATAATCCGGATAAATCAACATATGTTTTATCATTTGTATCAAACAGACACGAAAGGATTGCTTTGTAATGGCAGAATACGAAAAAAAGGTTAGGGAAATACTTCGCAAAAATAATTGTACTTTTTTTAGGCATGGCAAAGGCGACCACGATATTTGGTACAGTCCTATTACAGACAGACACATAACCGTAGATACAAAAATCAAATCAAGACATACAGCAAATGCAATTATGAAACAAAGCGGTATTGAGCATCGTTTCCGATAATTTTGATTGCTTATAAGAGAGATATAAAAAGGGGCGATAAAATTGAATGAAATTATTACTAAAGAACTAATTAACAATCTCATAACCTGTCAAAAAGTTATTGAGAAGAGCGAACGAAAAAATATGCAAATAGAAAATAGAAGTTTTCGAAACAATATTTTCTTGTTCTCAAAAGATAAAAAATATACATTCACCATTTTCTTAAGAAAATCATGTGTATTTGAAGAAGATTTTTCAGTTGGCTTAAAATGGACAAATGCAGATAAGTACATTGATATACATAAAGATATAATTTTATTTCGATGTCAAGGTCCTCATGATACAAAATCACCATTAGATATAGATACGCATCATTCATATCATACTCATATGATTACAGTAAAAGATATTGAAGAATATAGATATACTAAACCCGAAAGTAAAAGTCCGTGTAAAGAATTTAACTCTTTTGAAACTGCGATAGTTTACTTTTGTAAAAAATGTGGTATAATAGGATTAGATAAGTATATCAATATAAAATTGCCTACAGAGGGTATGCAATATGAACTTTTTTGATAAGAGGTGATGTTTTATGATAAAAACAGATGATTTAAAAAAATTGTTTCCAAAAATAGATTTTCGTGAAAAACGAACAAACTTATACAAAATTCTCATTCCTTTTTTTTACGAAGATGGTGATATGTATGACATTTTTCTTGAAGAATCTCCGAATGATTCAGCAATGCTAAGGGTCTGTGATTACGGTCTTACATTAATGAAATTGTCATATGATTTTGACTTAAATTCCGATAATAAAAGACAAATATTGGACAGCATAATTATAAAAAACCGTTGTCGAATAAACGATGGAAATATTTATATTGATTTCTATCCACACCAATTTGAAGCCGTAATGTACCAAATGATTCAGGTATTATCCAAGGTTTCTAATATGGATATAATTAATAGAGAAATAGCAAGAACATATTTTTATGAATTTTTAGATGAATTTGTCAGCAATGAATTAAAGCAATTTCCTATAGAAAAAAACGCAGCTATCTTAAAAGAAGATGATTTAGTTGCTGACTATAAAATTAATGCACAAAAACCTATTTTCTTATTCGGTGTGAATGACAATTCCAAAGCTTCAAAAGTTATAATCACGTGTTTGACTGCGCAGCAAAATAACATTAATCACAGAAGTTTAGTAATTCACGATGATTTTGACAGTTTAAATTCATTTAATAGAAAGCGTTTAACTAATACAGTTGATAAGCAATTTACGTCATTATCATCTTTTGAAGAAAACGGCTCTACTTACCTTAAACGAGAACTGTCTGCCTAAAAAATATTCTAAAGCGAAAAAGCATTAGAATAAACTACAAAATGTAAGCTGTTCAATTAAATAAAAAAAATAACCCCGTACCGTCTGCAAACGATACAGGGTTGGAGTGTATTTGATACACACAAGAAATTTTCTCATCTTGATTGTATCATATGCACTCTGTTTTGTCAAGTGAAAAATTTGAAAAGGAGTGTATTTTTATGGAAAGAGGCGTTATTTATCCTCGATATTCGAGTGACCGACAAAACGAACAAAGTATAGCGGGGCAGGTAGAAGTTTGTACCGAATGGGCGAAGAAAAATGGAATTGAAATAATCGACATTTACCCCGATGAAGCTCTTACCGGAAGAACTGACAAAAGACCAAATTTTCAAAGAATGATTGCAGACGCGAAGAATGGTAAATTTGATTACATAATTGTATACAAAATGGACCGTTTTGCGCGAAATCGATATGACAGTGCAATTTATAAGGCACAGTTAAAGAAATATGGTGTAAAAGTCGTTTCCGCAATGGAAAATATTGCAGACGGTCCCGAGGGGATTATACTTGAATCCGTTTTGGAGGGTATGGCAGAATACTATTCAGCGAATTTGTCTCAAAATGTATTAAGAGGCATGCACCAAAAAGCGGAATTAGGAAAGTATATGGGCGGTACTGTACCGCTCGGGTACAAAATCAGCAAAGACAAGGATTATTTAATTGACGAAAACACCGCCGTTATAGTAAAACAAATATATGAAAAATATGCTGACGGTTATACGGTAAAAGAGATTTGCAGTGAATTAAATGCTTCCGGATATAAAACATCAACCGGCAATGCCTTTTCGTACAATTCACTCCATGCAATATTAACAAATCCAAAATATATTGGAAGATATGAATATTTGGGGATAGTCCTTGATGACGCTATACCGAAAATTGTTGATAATGATATTTTTGAAAAAGTTCAACAGAGAATACAGAAAAATAAGCGCAGTCCGGCAAGCGCAAAAAGTTCCGAAACTTTCTACCTGACCGGTAAATTATTTTGCGGAAAATGCGGAAGTAATATGGTGGGTGACAGCGGGGTCAGCCATACAAAGGCTAAACATTATTACTATACATGTCATGGCAGAAAACGCGGCAAGGGGTGTACGAAAAAATCTGTAAAAAAGGATTGGATTGAACAAATAATTACAGATGTTACCGTAAAAAAAGTTCTTACCGAGGAAAATATAGAATACATTTCCCAAAAAGCCTATGAGATTTACGAAAAGGAACGTAATGATACTTCCGAATTGACAGCTTTAAACAACACTTTAAAGAATGTTCAAAAAACTATAGACAATATCATGAAAGCTATTGAACAGGGAATTATAACCGAGACCACAAAGCAAAGGCTCTTTGAAGCGGAGAAACGCAAAAAAGACTTGCAAATATCCATTGCAAAGGAAGAAATCAAACGACCTCCGCTTGAAAAGAAACATATCGAATTTTACTTACGCGATATAAAAAATAAAATATATAATGCTGATGAGCGAACAGAAATTATTATCAATACATTTATTAACGCTGTGTATTTGTACGATGATAAGATGATAATCACATTCAACATTCAAGACGAAAACAAGCTGAAAAAGCTTGAATTAACCGAACTTAAAAAGTTCGGATTTAACTCTGAACGGTTCACCAGTAAAAACGGCTTAAACACTACGTTTAAGCCGTTTTTCGTTGTATTATTTTTTTCGATCATTCAGGAAAATCACTTCATTTGACATCTATTTGACAGCTTATTTTATCTTTTTGATTTAGATATTTTTCAATGTTCGGAAATATGCCAACTTGTCGGCATGTTTTTCTGTCAAATGCAATAAATCTTTTCTGGGAAGCTTTTTCCTCGCCGTTTAATTTTGGAAGATGAACAGAATACTCAATTTTGCCGTCTGACTTAGTATATGTTTTTATAAACTGAAAGTGAGCCATTGCACGTTTGACGCTAAGGGAGAATTTTTCTTGGCAGTTCTCTATTATTAATATTTCCGAAATTGTATCTGCTGAAATAAAAAGAAATTCTTCATTGTAGCGCATTCTTGTCTCATCATCAGTCCTTGATTCATCTACCCTCAAAATTTTCTTTTGATTTTTTGCAGAAAAAAAATACTGATCAATCGATTGGCAAATAGTTTTGCAGTTTTCCAAATCTTTATCAGCGATATCCCCGTCTTTCGGAAATGACCTTCTTGCTGCATTGATTATGATCTGAAAATCACTCTGGCATTCTTTTATTCCGATCATTTTCATATATAAATAATATGAAAAACATAAATTTTTTGCCGCATTCTGCCCTTCTTCTGACAGTTCGCTGATAACATTAAATTTGCCGCAAAATTTGTTATATTTTTTTTGTATGTTATTATTATTTTTATTAAGTTTTCTAATTAATTTTCCAATATAACCGTATAGGCTAACCATAAAGTAGTCATATCTTTTAATCGTATATGCATCGGTATCATAAAAATATTCTTCTAAAATATTTTCATCAAAATCTTTAGGCAAATCTATATTAAGCGTTGGAAACGGGATATCATTTTTATCTTGAGCTGTAATCAGGCAATTACTGTATATCGGAAAATCTTCATCTTGTATTCGACTTCCGAAAATCTCATTAAGTTTGTTACATCTTCTTTTGTCCGGTTCAAACGCGATTAGTACACTATCCTTTCCGGCACTGGCTTTATAGCGCACATCCGAAAGACTGTCTTCTTTATACAGATGATGAATTTTGTAGTCATTCATATATAACCCCAATTCTTCCGGTCGATTGTATACATTCACATACATTAAAGCTATATGAGCTCGATTTCGCATGGTGGATCCGGTTAAACTCATTATAAAACCAATACGTCTACCTCCGGGAATTATTTCAAGACTTGATAAAACTGTTAAGAGTAAATAGCTAACCAAAGGAACGGATATTTTTCTATCAATTATTGCAATATAATCCTTGATTGAATCAATATGACTCGGACGCTCCTCTTCATCATGACGTGATTCTACAACGTTATAATCATTAAAATAAAACTCTTTTTCTTCGCAGAAACTTATACTCATGGGTTCATCATCGCTTTTATGCCCCCAGCCTACTGTTATTTCATCACGATCTATGGCATCTTTTTTCATTAACTTCTTGATAATTGCTAGTATATGGTTTTCGTAGTCAGGCTTTTTAGCAGAAATTTTAAAATAATCTTTCTTTTCTTTGTATGTATTGAAGCCGTAATGAAGCCATGTACACGGCGAATCAAAATAAATAATTGGTATGGTTTGAGTTTCCTCCCTATTCTTATTTTTGAGTGTTACTGTAAATGATATTTTACGGTCAGCAAAATAATTGATACTTAATTCCTTTATATAAAAATTACAGATTTTTTTAAATTTACCACCCTCTTTGTAGCAGGTGCAGCAATCGTTATTAATCTCGTATTCTTTTCCAATATATTTATTAATGTCTGCAATCTTCATGACAAGTCCCTCCCTATATAAGTATAATATACAGAGAGGGTTTTGTCAATCCGTTTTCCGTTTTTTAATAAGAATAATAAATTTTTATAGTAGATAAGTATATTGTATTTTATTAACGGAATACGGATTATATATGAAATACATTGTTAAGCTTTTGAATCTCTTCTTTCTTATGTTCCATCAGCGCATGCGTATATAAGTTAGCGGTAATGTCTATGCTGCTATGCCCTAATAACTCTTGTGTGGTTTTTAGATCAACACCTGCTTCAAGAGCTCTTGTCGCGAAGCTATGTCTGAGAGCGTGAGGGTTCGTCTTTGGTAATCCCAATTTTTTGATAATCTTATAGAACCTCCGATTATAGTTTCCTGGATCAATATATGTTCCGTTTTCACTCGGGAAAACAAGATTTTGTTTATTATCCGGTATGTTCTTTTTGATATATTTAATTTGTTTTGTCAGTACATCAATTACTGGGTCAACGATTGGAACCGTCCTTCTGCCTGCCGCTGTTTTTGGCTCACCTACTTCAAGATGTGTCTTCTCTTTTTTATCATCGTAATTGTTAACCCGGACTAAGGTCTTGTTGACTTTAATTACCGCCTGTTCCAGGTCAACATCATCCCACGTAAGAGCCAGTACCTCGCCTCTCCGCATTCCGGTGAAAAGAGCAAATATGTATATGTAGTCCGAAGGGTTCTTCTTTAACTGTGCAATCAAATCATCCTGTTCTTGCTTTGATAAAACCCGGCGTTCCTTTTGTGCCTCTCTCGGAAGTTCTACCATATCGCAGATATTATTTTTTAACAAACCACACTTAATCGCTTTTTTTAATGCAGCGTGCAGAACTGTGTTTATGATATGAATTGTTCTTGCCGATAGTCCTTCGTCAAACAATCGATTATAATATTTTTGCAGTTGTGTTCCTTTTAAATCAATCAGTTTGATGTCTCCAAACTCCTCCGATAGCTTGCAGCGAATCATACACTCATATTGATCGAACGTCTTGGGTTTAATATTGTTTTTCTTGTATGTATATAGCCATGTGTGCAGCCACTGTGCCAGCGTGGGATTATCCAGCTTATCTATAAACTCCCCATTGTTAATCGAGCAGATGAGTTCGTTCATTTTCGCAGCAACTTCGGTACGTGTTTTTGCATATACGTATTTTCTGCGCTGACTGCCGTCGGGATTTCTGCCGATTGTGACAGAACCCTGCCATCTTCCATCACTTCGCTTAGTGATACTTCCTTCGTTTTTTCCTCTTCTTGACATAAAATTTTCCTCCTTAAAATAAAAATTCCCTCAGAGTATTGCTCTGAGGGATGTAGTTATAGAATAATCTGTTTACCTGATGTTGATTCGATCCATTTTTGAAATTCATCAACGGGAATTAATATTCTGCGGTTAATCTTGATTGACGGAAACCCTTTTGCGTGGACTAAGCTATATAAATTGCTTGTTCCGATTGGAAGAATCTCAGCCAATTCTTTTACGGTATAGAATTTTTTATCCATAACGTTTTCTCCTTTCTGTAGTATTATCTTGTTGTTTATGTTTGTATAAATTTTTATACAGCTGCTAACAGCCTTATATATAGTACATAATTGTTATGTATTATAAATCAAAAAAAAGAAATTGGAGGATCTATTTATGTTGACTTACGAAGATCACAAAATTGTAATTCATTCCAGAAAAAAACCGAATATACAGGTGAATACTTCAAGTATCGCTAAGGATCACAGATATAACAGCAGGCTATTGACCTTGCCTCAAAATGATACCGGTAATGCAAAAAGAATATTATTATTCTGTCGTGACGTTATAAAATACAACCAAGAAATATCCGAGTGGATGATATGGAACGGGAAATATTGGTCAAATGACAATGCACTGCCGGAAATTTATTTATTAGCGCAAGCCGTTATGGAAAAATACTATACTGCAGCAAAAGAAAATGTCGAGGCAGACGATAAAACACGACAAGCAATTATTAATCATGCAAAACAATCCAACAATGCAGGAAGTCTGTCAAATATGATATCGCTGCTAAAAAATATGAACTACGTTCATAGTATGAGCTGTAAAAATTATTATTTAAATGTTCAAAACGGAGTAGTGAATCTTAAGACAAAAGAACTTATGCCCCATTCTCCGGACTATGGCTGTACCAATATTTGTAGTTGTAACTATAATCCCGATGCTAAGAGTATACATTTTAAGAATTTTGTGAATCAAATAACCGATAACAATGAAGAAATATACAAATACTTGCATATTGCGGCAGGTTATTGGATTTGCGGAACGCATAAAGAAGAAAAGTTTTTTATCTTAAAAGGAAATGGAGCAAACGGAAAAAGCAAATTTTTGGAGGCTATTGAAAGAACGGTCGGTAATTATGCATCAATTTTTCCGATCAGTGCAATCACCAAAAGCCATAGCTATGCCGGTCAGCCAACGCCCGAACTGGTTCCGATGGTAAATAAAAGGTTTACTTACACAAGTGAATTGAAAGCAAATGATGTAATCAATGATTCTGTCATCAAACAGCTTACGGGTGGAGAAAAATTTATGTTCAGAAAAATGAGAAAAGAATACAGCGAAGCAAAAATCAACTTTAAGATTGTTATGGACACGAATTACGCACCAAATTTTAAAACTTTTGATTATGCAATAAAACGCCGATTGGTAATCATTCCGTTTTATAAAACATTTGAGGGTGATAAAAGGGATAATGACCTTCCGGAAAAGCTGAAAGCAGATTGTGAATATATTTTAAAATGGCTTGTTAACGGAGCGTATTTATATTATAAGGATGGACTTCATGAACCCCTTGAGGTTATATCTTATATGCAGGAATTTTATCGTTCTTCAGACTCCTTGGGGAGTTTTATTGAGCATGTGCTTGAAACAGTTTCCGGAAATGATGAGCGGTCATCTGTAATATATGAAAGATATCTTGCATTTTGTGGTGAAAATGGTTTTGATCCAATTGATATAAAAACGTTTTCGCAGGGATTATGCAGCAGAGGGCTGAAGAAAAAAATCAAAAATTCCGGAACATACTTTAAGGACATAAAATTGAAATGAAGTATCTGCCACTCGTACCACCATGATAGTGGTACGAGTGGTATGTAATTATTTTAAATTAAATATGTTGGGTTCTTCCCTTTCTCAAATATATATCATAAACATGAGGAGGAAATTTATGTTTAATAACAAAAGGTATGCAACACGCGGAGTTATGGGAAATATCAATCCGGTACTGCAATTGTTTTTGTGGCAGCTGGTCGATGCCATGCCGTCTCCGCGTGATTATCTGCAAGTATTTAAATTTTCAAAGGAGGGCGATAAGCTAAAAATTACACACACGCAGGAAGTTCCTGCATACCGACGGGAGTATCTTTTGGATGCTCCCGTTTTTGTCGGCAAAATTTATGCCATTGACGACGGCGAGCAGTCTACCATGCTGCTTGCAAACGAATATTAAAATTTGAAAGGAAGATGTATTTATGAAAGAAAAATTTGTATGCTCCGTATGTGGAGCGGATTTAACCGGGGATACGGTCAATCACTTTGAAGATCAGATTCTTTGCAGCGACTGCCTGGAGAAAAAGACCGAAAT
>CAKSJU010000066.1 GCA_934463455.1 uncultured Clostridia bacterium
TGCTCTTTTTGTTCTTTTGTGTACATATATATTTTACTCCTTTCAGAGTCCAAGAATATGTCCGCACCCCCCTCTCCGACAAGAGGTCATTTTTCGTAATTTTTTTCGTAAATTTTATTTTTTTGTAGTCTTAACACCTTGTAAACCGCAGTATTAAGCCATTTATTTCTCCAACGGCTTCATTGTGGGGAACAAAAGCACATCACGGATTGCGGGAGAATCGGTAAGCAGCATACACATACGGTCAATACCAAAGCCTATTCCTCCCGTAGGCGGCATACCAATCTCAAGCGCACGGAGAAAATCCTCATCGGTTGTATTTGCCTCTTCATCTCCCTGTGCAAGCTGTTCTTCCTGAGCCTTGAAACGCTCTCTCTGGTCAATCGGGTCATTCAGCTCCGAATACGCATTTGCCATTTCCCAGCCATTCATAAAGAATTCAAAACGTTCAACATATTCCGGATTTTCCGGTTTTCTCTTTGTAAGCGGCGAAATTTCAACAGGATGATCCATTACAAACGTAGGCTGTATTAAATGCTCTTCAACAAATTCTTCAAAGAACAAATTCAATATATCACCTTTTTTATGTCTTTCCTCATATTCTATATGATGCTCTTTTGCGGCAGCTCTTGCTTCTTCCAATGTTTTTATATTTTCAAAGTCAACACCGGAATATTTCTTTACCGCTTCAAGCATTGTAATTCTCTCAAACGGTTTTCCGAGATCCATTTCAACACCGTTATATGTTATTTTTGTTGTTCCGAGAACTTCATTCGCAACATAACGATAGAGATTTTCCGTTAAATCCATCATGCCGTGATAATCGGTATATGCCTGATACAGCTCCATCAATGTAAACTCCGGATTGTGTCTTGTATCCAAGCCTTCATTTCTGAAAACTCTTCCGATTTCATAAACGCGTTCCATACCTCCGACAATCAATCGTTTTAAGTAGAGCTCAAGCGATATGCGGAGCTTGAAATCTTCGTCCAGCGCATTAAAATGTGTTTCGAACGGTCTTGCCGCAGCACCTCCCGCATTGGATACAAGCATCGGTGTTTCCACTTCAAGAAAATTCTGTGAATTAAGGTAATTTCTGATTGCAGCAATGATTTTTGAACGCTTAACAAATGTACTCTTTACATCTTCATTCATAATCAAATCCACATATCTTTGGCGATAACGCAAATCGGTATCGACCAAGCCATGGAATTTTTCCGGCAAAGGCAGCAATGATTTTGATAACAGCGTAAGCTTTGACACTCTTACCGAAATTTCACCCGTCTGTGTTGTAAATACTTCACCGTATGCACCTACAATATCTCCTATGTCATACTTTCTATAGAGTGCATATTCCTCTTCTCCGAGGAGGTCTTTTTTTACAAACAGCTGTATTTGACCGTCATTATCCTGCATATGGCAAAATCCGACTTTGCCCATTCCACGCTTTGACATAATTCTTCCGGCGACAGATACGTTCTTTCCCTCCAACTCGGAATAATTGTCTTTTATTTGCTGTGAAGTATGTGTTTTTTCATACTTTGTTATCTCGAACGGGTCACGCCCGTTCTCCTGTAACTCCGCGAGTTTTTCTCTTCTTACTTTCAGCAAATCCGAAAGTTGTACTTCATTTTGTTCCATTAATATTCCATTCCTTTCAAAATATATAGCTTTCAATATTTTTAAATACCCAAATCTCCCTCGGGGGCAACATCGCCCTCCGCATTTATATCAATAGGCATATATCTCATACCTATTTTTATTTTTCTGTCGGTATCTTTAAAAAGCACAAGATTAATACTTGTATTTCCCTGTTCCCAGCCTGTGCGGAACATCATTGTTCCGTTATCCAAAGCCTCCGCAGCTTTTGAGCTGTCTTTTTTAACTCCGTCCGCCCATTTTTCTTCGGAATATTTATACTTTCCGTATTTTTTTTCGTATTTTTTAACTAAATCCTTGTAATCGTCAATATACAGTGCCGAATCCTGGTGCATATGCGTTGTATAATATATGCACATTGCAAGCTTACCCTCTTCAAAAGTATATTCCGCTTCGACAGGGTACTCATCCATTTTTAAATTATTATATCTGATAACTCCCTGTTTCACCGTCGAATAACCTTCACCTTCGTTTTTTGTAACATCCGAAAGTGACATACCCCAGCGCAATCCCCTAAATTCTCTCTTTTCAGGTGCTAAAGTTTCCACCGGTGCTTCTGTCGGTTTATCAATCTCAAAACCGTCTGCTTCGGTGCCGTCCAAAACAACAGCCCCTCCGCACGCCGAAAGCAGTAAACTGCATGTAACAGCTGCCAAAACCAATATTTTTTTCATTCCGTAACCAAGCCCTTTCTTTATCTTACGGCAAAACAATCGCATTGCCGCCTATTTCCAAAAGATAATCTCCGCTTTTTAAAAGCTTTGCAAGATCAAAAGAATCATCCGGTAAGATTTTTGTTCGGATTGCCGCCGCTCCCTCTCTTCCGTATTCATGAAAATCCGTTCCCGCAAGCGTCAAATTTAAATTATTTTCCTTTGCATACCTGACTGCCTTTGCAACCCGTGAGTTATGCCCCAGGTGCATGTTAAAGGTTTCCATTCCGTCCAAAAGCTTTACATCGGCAAGCTCCATACCGTCTCTGAACGGATGCGCCTGAAACAAAATACTCTTTTTCATATCAAAATTTTTTCTGAAGTTTTTCAAACCGCCGGGAAGCATATCATATATTTGAGAAAGCATTTTTTTATCTATCCCGTATATAAGATAATCATTAAAATTCTCGGTAAAGCGCAGTTCTGCACCAAGCAAAACCTTCAAGCCGTATTTTTCGGCTTCTTTTTTTGTATTTTCATATCCGAGCATGTACTTGCCAAGTGCTTCCTCGGGAGAATTATTCTCATAAAAATTGTAGTTATAAATAAAATGATTTGTTATGACAATTGCATCATAACCGAGGTCATGATATATTTTTGCCATATCTGACGGAGGTATTTGACTGCATGTACTTTCCGGTGAGGTGTGTGCGTGCATTTCAATTCTGAATTTATATTCCTTGCATAACTTATCTTTTATTTCTGATTGTAACATAAAAGTAAACACTTCCTGTTTTTTATTTCAGTATACCACTTTTTTCAAAAAAAGTCTACCATTTTACACATTTTTCTGCTACTTTAACATATCTGAGTACATTTCGGGGCGTCTGTCCCTGAAAATTCCCCAATCATCCCTTGCTTTTTTTATCTCATCAAGGTCAAATTCCGCAATCAATACCGCGTCTTTATCTCTCGGAGCTTCCGCTATTATATCTCCGCTTTCATCTGTAATAAATGATTTGCCGTAAAAACACAGCGACGAACTTTGACCTCCGTTTTCCTCCGAAGGCGTTACTGTTTCCGTCCCGTATCTGTTTGCGGCGATTACCGGGACAATATTTGCCGCCGCATGCCCCTGCATACATCTTTGCCAATGCTTCGAACTGTCACATCCGAGTATCGGTTCGGAGCCTATTGCCGTAGGATAAAAAATCAGCTCCGCTCCGTTCACCGCAAGACATCTTGCCGTTTCCGAAAACCACTGATCCCAGCAAATTCCCACTCCTATATCCGCATATTTTGTGTGCCAAACCTTAAATCCGGTATTGCCCGGTTTAAAATAAAATTTTTCCTGATAGTAATGGTCATCGGGAATATGTGTTTTTCTGTAAATTCCGAGAAGCTTGCCGTCAGCATCGATTATCGCCTCCGAATTATACAGGCAATTTATGTCCCTTTCATAAAAGCTAACCAAAATCACGACATCAAGTTCCTTTGCAACACGCATAAAGTGCGTTACAGCCAAAGCCTTGTCCGCTTCCTCGGCATATTCATAATAATCATATCTTCGTTCCTGACAAAAATATTGCCTCGCAAAAAGCTCCGGCAGCAAAATAATTTCAGCACCGTTTTGTACCGCTTCCCGGACTTTTTTCTCGGCATTTTTCAAGTTGTAATTATAATCTTTTAAACACGACATTTGTATTGCCGCAGCCTTGACTTTTCTCATTTTATGTCCCCCTTTTTATTATACTTCGGAATTTGCTGCGTTAAACAATGAATATTTCCCCCTCCGCGTATAATAGTGTAAGCATCTATAGGTATCACTTTTCTTTCGGGACAGAGTTTTTCTAAAATTTCGACAGCTCTCCTATCGCTTTGCTCATTTTCTCCTCCGAATGCCGGTATCAAAATTATGTCGTTTGCAAAATAAAAATTGACATAAGACGCCGCAAGTCTTTCTCCGACTTCTCTTTTATCCTCTCCGTCTTCGAACTCAAACCCCCGGCAATTCTCCTCACTTATAAGAACCGGCACATCCGGAATAGGCAATTTATGAATTTTTAATTTTCTGCCCTTGGCATCAGTTTGATTTTTAAGTATTTCATAGTCTGCTTTTGACAGTTCATACTGCGGGTCTTCTTTATTGTCAGTCCATGCCAAAACCACATTTCCCGGGGACACAAAGGCACACACATTATCAACATGCTCGTTTGTTTCGTCATTATATATTCCTCTCGGAATCCATATTATTTTCTCAGCTCCGAGATATTTTTTTAGTTTTTCTTCAATTTCCTGCTTAGTCATACCCGGATTTCTGCCCTTGCTCAAAAGGCAGGCTTCCGTTACAATTACTGTCCCTTCTCCGTCAGAATGAATTGCTCCGCCTTCAAGTACAAACTCCTTTGCATCATACAAATCAATTTTTAAATTTTTGCCGATTTTTTCAGCAAATTTATTGTCATTTTCATAATCCTTATAAAGTCCGTCATACTCCCCGCCCCATGCGTTGAACTGCCAGTTTACTCCCCTTATTTCGCCGCCGCTGGTTATGACAAAAGTCGGTGCCGTATCTCTCGCCCAGGAATCATCGGTTTTGATAACAAATATCTCCGCACTGCCGTCAAGCATTCTTTCGGCTCTTTTGAAGCCTTGTTCACTTACCGACACATATACTTTTTCATGTTTTGATATTTCCTTTATGATTTTTGCAAAAGCCGTTTCGGCTTCCCCGGGGTTAATTCCCCACGAGCCGGCACGTTCCGGCCAAATCATTATTGTTCCGCTGTGCGGCGAAAATTCTGCCGGCATGTAAAAACCGTCCTCCAAAGGATTTTTCATGAAAGTCTCTCCTTAAAATCTTTATATCCGAATTTTTTTATTATCTCTGTTTCTCCGTTTTTTTTCATGACCGAAATCGACGGAAGCGGCATTCCGTTAAACGTATTGTTTTTCACCATTGAATAGATTGCCATATCTTCAAAAATCAATCGGTCTCCGACATTGATTTTGTCATCAAAGCTGTAGTCTCCGATTATATCTCCCGCCAGGCAGGTCCGTGAAGCAAGCCGATAAGTGTATTTTTTTTCATTCGGAAGCCCGCTGTTTTTAAGCGGAGGTCTGTACGGCATTTCGAGTACATCCGGCATATGACATGCCGCAGACGCGTCCAAAATCAATATCTCCATATTGTTTTTTACAATATCTTCAACCGTTGTAACCAAATATCCGCAATTTAGCGCAATCGCTTCCCCCGGCTCGAGATATACTTCCAGATTATACTTTTTCCTTACATACTTTATCAGCTCAACCAATGCGTCAATATCATAATCTTCTCTTGTAATATGATGTCCGCCGCCGAAATTCAGCCATTTTATCTCACCGAAATATCTTGAAAATTTCTTTTCAAAAACCTCATACGTGGAAATCAGTGCGTCACTGTTTTGTTCACACAGCGTATGAAAATGCAGACCTTCTATGTTTTTCGGCAATTCTTTCGGGAAATCGCATGCCCGAACGCCCATTCTCGAACAAGGTGCGCACGGGTCATATATTTCATGTCCCTCTTGTGTTGAATGTTCCGGATTAACACGTATCCCGACACTAACGTTTTTTACATCATTTTCATATTTTTTATACTGTGAAAATGAGTTAAATACGATATGATCACATATTTTTATGAGCTCTTCAATTTCCGATTGTTTATACGCCGGCGCGAAAACATGATTTTCTTTTCCCATCTCCTCCGCACCGAGCTTTGCTTCGTACAAACCGCTTGCGGTAACTCCGTCTATATATTTACCTATAAGAGGATAAAAGTAATATGCCGAAAATGCCTTTTGCGCAAGCAAAATCTTACACCCGGAGCGCATACGTACAGCTTCCAGTATTTCCAGATTTTTAATCAGTTTATCCTCATCTATTATATATGACGGCGTTTCTATCGTATTTATATCCATATTATTCCACCGTTTTCGGATTTTCATCCACAACCCACGGTAATCCGTACTTGTTTAACATATCCATAAACGGATCGGGGTCAAACTCTTCAACATTATATACACCCGGCTTTTTCCACTGTCCGCTCATCAAAAGTGCAGTACCTATCATCGCGGGTACACCGGTAGTATATGAAATTGCCTGCGAGCCGACTTCCTTGTAACATTCTTGGTGGTCGCATACGTTATATATATATATCGTCTTATCTTTTCCGTCCTTTTTACCCTTAAAAATACATCCTATATTGGTTTTTCCGACAGTTCTCGGCCCCAAAGATGCAGGGTCAGGCAAAAGTGCTTTTAGAAACTGTATCGGAACAATTTCTTTTCCCTCAAATTCAATCGGCGAGGTTGATAACATGCCTACATTTTCGAGGCACTTCATATGAGTAAGATAGCTTTGCCCAAAAGTCATGAAAAACCGTATTCTCTTAACTCCCGGTATATTCTTCGCAAGAGATTCAATTTCCTCATGGTGAAGAAGATACATATCCTTTTCACCTACCTGGGGAAAATCATATTCCCTTTTAATTTCCATGGGCTTCGTTTCAATCCAGTGACCGTTTTCCCAATATGAGCCGTTCGCCGAAACCTCCCTCAAATTTATCTCAGGATTAAAATTCGTAGCAAACGGATAGCCGTGGTCTCCGCCGTTACAATCGAGGATGTCGATATACTCTATTGTATCAAAATAATGCTTAAGCGCATATGCTGAAAAAACACTTGTAACACCCGGGTCAAAACCGCTGCCGAGAATTGCGCACAAACCTTTTTCTTCAAATTTTTTCTTGTATGCCCACTGCCACGAATAATCGAAATATGCCGTAAAACCCTCTTTTTTGCAGCGTTCCTCGTAAATTTTGCGCCATTCGGGGTTGTCGGTATCTTCCGGCTCGTAATTGGCTGTATCTATATAATCAACACCGCATTCAAGACATGCGTCCATAATTGTCAAATCTTGATACGGAAGTGCAACATTCAAAACCGCTTGGGGTTTATACTCATTTATAAGCTTCACAAGCTCTTCCTTAGAATCCGCGTCAACCTTTGCGGTTGTAATATCTACACCGCAGCCTGTCAGCTTTTCCTTTAATTCGTCGCATTTTGATTTTGTTCTGCTCGCAATGCACAATTCTTTAAAAACTTCTTTGTTTTGGCAGCATTTTTGAATTGCAACCGAAGCAACTCCGCCGCAGCCGATAACCAATAATCTACTCATATTTTCTCAATTCCTTTCTTAATCTTTAGTTTTCTTCTTCTTCGAGCAAATCCTCCACATATTTCGGGAGCATGAAAGCACCGAGGTGAAGATTTGTTGTATAGTACCATGTTCTGATATTTCTTTCATTCCAGCGTGACGGATTAAAATCCTCAATCGGATGATATTTTTTTGAAGCAAATCCAAAAAGCCAATACCCCGACGGGCAAGTAGGAATATGCGCCTGATAAACTCTGCTTATAGGGAATGTCCTGTACGCTTTCCTGTGCATAGCTCTGCATGACGCTTCATCTTCATCAAAAAACGGACTCCCGTGCTGATAAACAAGTATTCCGTCCTCTCTTAAAGCCTTGTAGCAATTGCCGTAAAACTCCTTTGTAAAAAGTCCCGCCGTATGTCCGAGCGGATCGGTTGCGTCGCTTATTATCAAATCATATTGATTGCTTTTTGTACGCAGGAATTTAAGTCCGTCTTCATAAAATATTTTAACTCTTTTATCCTCAAGACCTTTTGCATTATCCGGAAAATATTTTCTGCAAACTTCCACAAAGGTTTCATCCGGCTCAACAACATCGATTTCTTCTATTTCATCGTAATAGGAAAGCTCTCTCGCAACTCCTCCGTCGCCTCCGCCTATTACAAGAACATTCTTCACATTCGGATGCACCGCCATCGGTACATGCACTATCATTTCATCATAAATAAATTCTTCCTTTTCGCTGAAAATAACGCTTCCGTCCGAAGTTAAAAATCTTCCGAATTCCGGCGAATCAAATACATCAATACGTTGAAATTCACTTTCTTTTCCATAGAGCTGTTTTTCTACTCTTATCGACATTTTAACGTTATTGGTATGCATTTCGGAAAACCAAAAATCCATAAACAACCTCCATTCCGCCGCCCTGTGCCGACATTTTTCTTTTAATCGGCAATAAAAGAAATTTTCACACCGACACGACTCTTATTTCAATACATTTAATCTTTCAACATCGGAGTCCTCCGTTCCCTGCATGGAACACCCCTTTTCCTTAGCGTAAACAATATATTCTATTATTTCCTTTGTTATAATCTCACCCGGTGCGAGAATAGGTATTCCGGGCGGATAACACATAACAAATTCTCCGCATATACGTCCGGCAGTTTCCTTTATCGGCAGGGATTCCTTTTCTGCATAAAATGCCTTTTGAGGAGTCGCCGAAACCTTGGGAGCAATGTATTCGTTGGACAGAAGTCCCGTAGGGTCTTTTGAATACAGTCTCTTTATATCCGCCAATGCTCCGACAAGTCTTTCTATATCCTGAATCCTGTCGCCTATTGAAATATATGCCAATATATTTCCTATATCGCCGAATTCAATCTGTATGTCATACTCATCTCGTAAAAGGTCGTATACTTCTATTCCCGCAAGCCCTATATCTCTTGTATACACAGACAGCTTAGTCACGTCAAAATCAAAAATACTGTCTTTATTGATAATTTCACGCCCGTAAGCATAGTACCCGCCGATAGAGTTTATTTCTTCACGCGCATACTCCGCCATTGTGCTGACCTTTTCAAAAGTTTCTTCTCCGCGCAATGCAAGATTTCGCCTTGATATATCAAGACTTGACATCAAAAGATATGAAGCGCTTGTTGTCTGAGTCAAATTAATTATCTGGCTCACATGACCTTCATTTACATTTTTTCCGAGCAAAAGAATTGAACTCTGTGTAAGACTTCCCCCTGATTTGTGCATTGATACCGCCGCAAAATCAGCACCCGCTTCCATTGCCGACACCGGCAGATTTTTTCCGAAATAAAGATGCGTACCGTGCGCCTCGTCTACCAGAGCAAGCATTTTATGTTCATGTGCCAGTTTTACAATCTCACGCAGATTTGAACAAATTCCATAGTAAGTGGGATTATTGATAAGTATTGCAACCGCATTCGGATTATCTTCAATTGCCTGCTTTACATCTTCTATTTCCATGCCGAGAGAAATTCCGAGTCTTGTATCTACTTTAGGATTTACATATACAGGCTCCGCACCGCACAAAACCAGCGCATTTATAACACTTTTATGAACATTTCGCGGCATTATGATTTTATCTCCCGATTTGCAGGCGGACAATATCATGCTCTGTACCGAAGATGTTGTTCCTCCCACCATAAAAAAAGCATGCGCCGCGCCAAAAGCTTCCGCCGCCAGCTCTTCCGCTTCTTTTATAACCGAAACCGGATGACAAAGGTTGTCGAGCGGCTTCATTGAATTTACGTCTATTCCGACGCATTTTTCTCCCAAAAGCTCAACAAGCTCAGGATTCCCTCTTCCCCGCTTATGACCGGGAACGTCAAAAGGAACAACCCGTTGTTTTTTAAACCTTGCCAAAGCCTCATATACCGGAGCTCTCTGCTGTTTATTATATATCATTTTCCTAACCTCTCAAAAAAGGCGGTGTACTTTTTATACACCGCCTTGCTGTCATACCATTTAAAAAAATAAGCATGATTGTTTCATTTTCATCAGAGCCTGTATTATCAACGCAAACCAAAACAAAATCCTGTAATCCTGCGGTAAAAACAGTTTCACAAAAATCACATCTGCCCGGTAAGCATCATATAGCAAATATACTGTTACTACTCTTATTGACCTTTCACAAGTGTGCGCTAATCCAATATTAATCACCTATAAAATTTGAGTCTCAAACTCAATCAATAGCCGCAGCGAAACGCTGCTTCGGCAGCTGACCCGCCTGTCCGTATGGGCTTGACTTTTTCCTGCTTTCGCATGGAAAAAGAGGTCATATATTTGCATGAAAACAATTCAATCATTTCCATAGCACATTATTATATACCTATTATAACACAACCGTAGAAAATGTCAATAGTTTTTACATATTTATTACATTATGTATACTTATATTTATTTTGTTATTATTTTTAGCTCTGTACAATTATATATCGGTTTTATGTCCTTCAGATTATTAAACACAAAAATTTTTACAACATCGTCTTTCTTCACTGAAAATTCATTCCCGATTATATCATTTATACCAATTTGAAGCTCTGTTTCAAAGCATTTAACCGAGCATAACGAATTATTATCATATGCAGCAAATACAACCGTAACTTTTTCTCTCGGTACTTCGGCAATTATCGAGGCAGTATTCGTACCGGCATCATATGTCACTGCCGAATCGCAGTCTTTCCACATTTCTATCTCTTTGTGCGGTATACCCGCATTTTCAGCATAGCTTTCAATATAACTTTGCTTTGGACAATAAATAATCAAATTGTCGTTGTTTCTGTCAAAAGCCGTTCCCGATACAGATACAGTATTTTCTTTTATAACTACAGCCTCTAACATTCCGCAGCCCGTGAAAGCATTACTTTCAATATTTATTAAAGAATCCGGGCAAATTATTACTTTCAAGTAGTTGCATCCCGAAAAAGCATACTCCGGTATACAGCTAACCCCCTCCGGTACGGCAACAACACTAAGGCTTTCACATCCCAAAAAAATATGTCCCCCTGAATTTTTTAAATTTTTAGGATAATTTACTCTTCTTAGCAGTGTGCAACCGGAAAATGCATATTCCATTATATCTGTCACAGTATCCGGTATATTCATTTTTTCAACCGAAACACACCTTGAAAAAGCATTTTTCCCTATATATTGCAAATTTTCCGGCAATATAATATTGTTAATTTTATTGCACCCCGAAAAAGCGCAATCAGGTATTTTAGTCACTCCATCCGGTATGCTTATGCTTGTCAGGCTGTCGCAGTCTGCGAACACTCCTCCGGCATTTGCCGCCGTCGTCCAATTTTTCGGATAATTTGCTTTGCTTAATTTTTTGCATCCCGAAAATACTTTCTCTCCCGTTTCGGTTATTGTATCCGGCAAAATAATTTCCTTTAATGCACTGCAATTCGAAAAGGAATACGATGATATTTTTAAAAGTGCATTCGGCAGCTTTACCTCGGCAAGACCGGTACATCCCGAAAATGTACTTTCCTTTACTTCTGTTATTTTATCCGAAAGTGATATTTTTGTAAGCGATATACATCCCGAAAACGCTCTTGACCCAAGCTCCTCAACGCTGTTCGGAATATTTATCTCCTCCAGCTTCGCGCAGCTTTGAAATGCTGCCGTACCTATTGCAGTAAGTGTTTCGGGCAGTAATATGCTTTTTAAATTGCTGCACCCGTAAAAGGCGTAATTCGGTATTCTTGTCACTCCCTCCGGTACACTTATGCTTGTCAATGCTTCACATCCGTAAAATATCTTTCCGTTGCTTGACGCTGTTGTCCAGCTCTTTGGATAGTTTACATTTGTCAA
>CAKSJU010000067.1 GCA_934463455.1 uncultured Clostridia bacterium
AGTCTTTACATTTTTTGATGTATTTTTTTAATTTGTAGGAAATTGCGTAAAACGCAATGACGGAAAATCAAAAATGCTACCTTATTCCTACGCCCGCAGGCGGAGCTTTTATCAAAAGCTTTTTTATATTTTTATGCGGTATCTGTAGTCAAAAAAAGCCGTTTAAAAAGTCGGTTGACTTTTTAAACGGTCTTTTTTTGTTCTGAAACTGTTTAAATTTTACCCCAGTATCTGCTTTGCCAAAAGCAAAGCAATTGCGGTTTTTCCGTCAGCTTCGGGATTGTTTTTAAGCTCATCAATCAATTCATCCAAATCACGCTTTTCCGCATTTAAAAATTCATCTTCATCCAAATGCTGTCCCACCATAGTAAGTCCCGTAGCAAGATACAAATAAATTTTTTCGTCGCAAAATCCGGGAGATGAGTAAAACGAGCCCATGGGTATCATTTTTTCCGCCTTACAGCCTGTTTCTTCCTCCAATTCGCGTACAGCCGCCGGCAAAGGCTCCTCTCCGTATTCAAGCTTTCCTGCCGGAATTTCGGTTATAACCTTATCAAACGGTTTTCTGTACTGTTTCACCACAAAAACCTTTCTGTTTTCGTCAACAGCCACTATCCCAACGCCTCCCGGATGTCTTATCAGCTCACGCGTTGCGGTCTTTCCGTTCGGCAATGTCACTGTATCAACACTTAAATTCACGATTTTTCCTTCAAATATTTTTTCTGTTGAAATGGTTTTTTCGGTAAAATCCATATTATCATCTCCGTTATTTTTTTATTCCTATATCTCGGCGATAGTGCATATCGGTAAACGAAATCTTTTTCACATTGTCGTATGCTTTTTTGATTGCCGCATCAAGATTTTCGGCAACTGCGGTCACACCAAGAACTCTGCCCCCTGCCGTATACAATTTTCCGCCGTCAAGCTTCGTTCCCGCCGAGAAAACATAAGCGTCCTTTACGTCCTCAAGTCCTTTTATTTCATATCCGGTCTTATACTTTTCCGGATAACCGCCCGAAGCAAGTACAACGCAAACTGCGGCATTGTCCTCCCATTCGATATTTATATCGGCAAGTCTTTCATCAATTACGGCTTCCATAATTTCTACGAGGTCGGTTTTTAATCTCGGCAATACAACCTGAGTTTCGGGGTCTCCGAAGCGTGCGTTATATTCAATTACCTTAACTCCTTTTTCGGTCATCATAAGTCCGAAATACAAAACACCCTTAAAAGGTCTGCCCTCTTTTTCCATAGCTTTTATTGTCGGCAAAAAAATGTTTTCCATACATTCTTTTTCCATAGCCTTTGTATAAAGTCTGCTCGGAGAAAAAGTACCCATTCCTCCGGTGTTCAAGCCTTCGTCGTTATCATATGCCCTCTTATGGTCTTGTGCGGACACCATAGGCACAACCGTCTTTCCGTCGGTAAAAGCAAGTACCGAAACCTCCGGACCTGTCAAAAATTCTTCTATTACAATTCTGCTTCCGCTTTCTCCGAATTTTTTATTGTCCATAATTTCCACTACGGCATTTTTTGCCTCTTCAAAATCCTTTGCGATTATAACGCCTTTTCCAAGCGCAAGTCCCTCCGCTTTTATAACTGCCGGAAAGCTTCCTTTTTCAAGATAATCTATCGCTTCGCTGCTGCTTTGAAAAACCTCGTATGCCGCAGTCGGAATATTGTATTTTTTCATTAAATCTTTTGAAAAAACCTTACTTCCCTCAATAATTGCAGCATTTTTCTTTGGTCCGAAAGCGCGTATTCCCGCATTTTCCATTGCATCCGCCATGCCCATAACAAGCGGGTCATCCGGAGCAATCATAACCAAATCAATTTTCTTTTCTTTTGCAAAAGCTACCATATTGTCTATGTCGCATGCTTTTATGTCCACACATTCCGCAAGCTCGGAAATCCCTCCGTTTCCCGGAGCACAGTATATTTTATCAACCTTTGGCGACTGTGCGATTTTCCATACTATTGTATGCTCTCTTCCGCCGCCGCCTACCACCAATATTTTCATATCGCTAATATATCCTTTCTTTCAATTGATTAATGATGAAACAATCTTATCCCGGTAAATGCCATTTTTATGTTGTATTTATTGCAGGTATCTATAACATTATCGTCCCTAATCGAACCTCCCGGCTGAGCTATGCAGGAAACGCCGCTCTTTTTTGCTCTTTCCACGTTGTCGCCGAACGGGAAAAACGCGTCTGAGCCGAGTGCAACATCCGTATTCTTTGCAAGCCATTCTTTTTGCTCTGCCTTCAAAAACGGCTCGGGTTTTGTTTTAAATATCTTCTCCCATGCTCCGTCCGCAAGAACATCCTCATATTCATCAGATATGTACACATCTATCGCATTATCACGGTCAGCTCTGCGTATACCGTCAACAAACTCAAGTCCGAGTACCTTCGGCGATTGTCTCAGCCACCATATATCCGCTTTGTTTCCTGCCAGACGTGTACAATGTATTCTCGACTGCTGCCCCGCACCTATTCCGATTGCCTGCCCGTCCTTTACATAGCACACACTGTTTGATTGAGTATACTTTAAGGTAATAAGCGCAATAATAAGATTTCTCTTTTCTTCTTCGGTTAAAACTTTATT
The DNA here is from genome assembly GCA_934463455.1 of uncultured Clostridia bacterium. Lineage (GTDB taxonomy): Bacteria > Bacillota > Clostridia > UBA1381 > UBA1381 > CAKSQL01. The sequence continues at coordinate 2,611 of CAKSJU010000067.1, forward strand.
TTCCGTCACTACATTATTCAAAAGCTCTTCGTTTATTGCCAGCTCATTTCTTCCCTGCTCAAATGTAACCCCGAATACATCTTTTGTTTCAATAGGAGCGGGGACATAGTCCTCATCTATTTTTATAATGTTATAAGTGCCTTTTCTCTTTGACTTTAAAATTTCAAGTGCCTCCGCTGTATAATCCGGTGCTATAATTCCGTCCGACACTTCTCTTTGTATCATTTTTGCCGTCGGAACATCGCAGCAGTCGGAAAGTGCAATAAAATCTCCGTAAGACGACATTCTGTCCGCTCCCCTCGCACGTGCATATGCACATGCAAGAGGGGAAAGCTCGCCCAGGTCATCAACAAAATATATCTTTGCAAGAGCGTCCGAAAGAGGGAGTCCGACCGCCGCTCCCGCAGGTGAAACATGTTTGAAAGATGTTGCCGCCGGAAGACCGGTTGCTTTTTTTAATTCTTTTACCAATTGCCATCCGTTAAACGCGTCCAGCAAATTTATATATCCCGGTTTACCGTTTAATACCTCTATCGGCAATTCTCCGTTTTTCATAAAAATTCTCGACGGCTTCTGATTGGGATTACAGCCGTATTTTAATTGCATTTCCAGCATTTTGTACAACCCTTTCTTTATTTATTTTTATTGAATATTCTGTCCTGTGTTTTTTTAGTATCAAGGTCAATAAATCTTACAAACAACGATACCTTGTTATCTTCGTTGAGAGCTTCCCAGACACCGTTTGCAAATTCGTCAATGTCTCCTTTTATTCCAACAAGCTTCGGCTCGCCCTCAAAGCTCGGCAAGGGATTGCCGTCACTCATATAGGTATGAATAAAGTGTCCCTCTCCCTTTATCGGCGATTTATATGAAAAAGTAAATCTCAGGCAGCTCTCGGGATTTCCGTTTGCACTTTTTAAAATCGACATTGCGTAATTAAAATCGTTCTCTCCCGTTTTTACTATTCCCGAAATTCTCGGAGTATAATTCGGAGCATCCGGCTCAAATTCACGTGTTCTGAGAGCTTGTTCAAAAGTAAGCTGCTGATTCATCAATTCATATATCGTATCTGTCTGGTCACCGTTTGTAACAATGGTTTTGTTCCCGAGAACTCTTACGGGCGCATAGATAATCAAAGACGGGTCTTCGAGCTTCGACTCATCAAATGCTTTTGTTCTTATTCCGTCCCCGTCGGCAACGAAAATCCTGTTTCTGCTGTTTTCGCTTCTGCCCATAATAAAATATGCTATAACAGCATTTTTGCCGTCTTCGGATTTACCTATTACAATCCCTCTTCCGGGATACGAATTTTGCGAAAGTTCATTTTTCAAACAACGTTTTTCCATAGCTTTTTCTCCTTTTTATTCTGTTTCCAATTTACCCGAACAGAACAATTCCGCCGCCTCGGGCAGGATTTTCCATTCTGCTTCTTCCATAACTCTTTTTTGAAGTATTTCCGGAGTATCTCCGCTCTTTACCTCAACCGCTTTTTGAAGTATTATTTTGCCTCCGTCGGTCACTTCATTTACAAAGTGAACAGTTGCGCCGGTTACCTTTACTCCGTAATCCAAAGCAGCTTTATGCACCTTCAGTCCGTAAAATCCGTCGCCGCAAAACGAAGGGATAAGAGATGGGTGTACATTTATTATTCTGTCTCTATATGCCGATAAAAATTCACCCGACAGTATTGATAAAAAACCGGCAAGCACAATCAAGTCGATTTTTTTCTCCTGCATAAATTCGCAGATTGCTTTTGAGAAAGCATCTCTGTCCGAATAATCTTTTTTTAAAATCACCTTTGTTTCGATACCGTTGTCTTTTGCTCTTGTAAGCGCATATGCGTCCGGCTTGTCAGAAACGACAACCGAGATTTTACCGCTTTTTAAAATTCCGCTTTTTTCCGCGTCGATAAGTGCCTTTAAATTAGTTCCGCCGCCCGAAACCAATACCCCTATTCTTTTCATTCCGAACGCGCCTCCTTAAATAATTTCAACGCCGCGCTCTCCTGAGGCAAGCTCGCCTATAATAAATGCTGTTTCGCCGCAGGCACTAAGACATTTCACCGCTTCATCGGCTTTTTCTTTATCTACAGCCGCAATCATTCCGATACCCATATTAAAGGTGTTATACATATCATGCTCCGAAAGCTCTGCTTTTTTTCTCATCATATCAAACACCGGCAAAACATCCCATGTGCCTTTTCTGATTATCGCATTTAAATTATCCGGAAGCATTCTCGGTACATTTTCGATAAATCCTCCGCCGGTAATATGAGAAACCGTATGTATACCTATTTCATTTATAAGCTTTAAAAGCGGTTTAACATATATTTTTGTAGGTGTAAGCAATTCTTCACCTATTGTTTTTCCCAGCTCATTTGAGTACACTGCAAGATTTTTTCCGGCATTATCGGAATTTAAATCAAAAATCTTTCTTACAAGCGAGTACCCGTTGGAATGTATTCCCGACGATGCTATTCCTATAAGCGCGTCGCCGCATTTTGCATTTTTCCCGTCGGTAATTTTCGATTTTTCCACAATACCTACCGAAAATCCCGCAAGGTCATACTCGTCAATCGGATAAAATCCCGGCATTTCAGCTGTTTCTCCGCCTACAAGTGCACATCCTGCCATAATACATCCGTCCGAAACACCCTTTACAATACTGCTTACCTTTTCCGGGTAATTTTTTCCGACAGCAAGATAATCCAGGAAAAACAGAGGTTTTGCTCCCGAACATGCCACATCGTTCACGCACATTGCAACGCAATCTATACCTATAGTATCATGCTTATCGGTTAAAAACGCAATACGAAGCTTTGTACCGACTCCGTCCGTTCCCGACACAAGCACCGGATTTTCGTAGCCCTTCGGAATTTCAAAAAGTCCGCCGAAGCCCCCTATACCTCCGAGCACACCTTCAATAAAAGTTTTTTTAACATCGTTTTTTATAAGTCTTACGGATTCATATCCCGCCTCGACATCGACTCCCGCCTTTTTATATGCTTCTCCCATAGTAATCTCCTTTCAGCCGCCCTGCGCCGACACAAATAGTAATGAAAATCTCTTATCGGCAGGGCGAGGAATGATAAGAGATTACTGCGCCCATGTGCGTTTCCGAGCAAAGCAAGGAAAATTTTGCACGGGCTTTTCAATTCTGTCGGAGGCTAACGTAGTATACCTCCTGCAAAATTTTATTCTTCCGTCATTTTTTGAATTTTTCTGTCTTTTTCTTTAACTTCTTCCGCCATATTCTTCTTAAATTCTTTAAGCATATCTTTAAGATAATCATATTTCAAAGAAAGCATCTGAACAGCCAAAATACCGGCATTATCTCCTCCGTCTATCGCAACAGTCGCAACAGGAATACCTTTCGGCATCTGCACCATTGACAAAAGCGAATCCATTCCGTCCATTGTAGACGATTTAATCGGCACTCCTATAACCGGTAAGGTTGTAAATGCAGCCAATACTCCGCCCAAATGGGCAGCCTTGCCCGCAGCGGCAATAATTACTTCAACACCGTTTTTTTCTGCATTCGAAGCAAATTTCTCCGCTTCATACGGAGTTCTGTGTGCGGAAATCACACGCACTTCTGTTTCAATATTAAATTTTTTCAAGACACCGATACAGCCTTTGAGCTTTTCAAAATCGGAATCACTGCCCATAACAATTGCAGCTTTTGGCATTTTTTATCCTTCCTTTCTTTGTGAAAACAAAAAAGAACAGAAAAAATCTGTTCTTTAATTTACACCTATACCTATGCAAAAAATCCTCCGCACATGGGAAGATAAAAACTTCACGTGAAAAAATTGATTATCTATCAGCATTTCATTTCCTCCCATAACAGTTTTTCTATAATAACTATACCATATTTCACATCAATTTGTCAATATGACAATTTAACCAACTTTTTCCCGCGTTTGTACAACTCTTATTGACAAAGTAAAGAGCATATGCTACAATATAAATAAATTTTCTCGTGATAATTTAAAACTCATAATAATATATTATACAACAGCTGATTATAAAACTAAGGTGATATTAATGTCATGCGCTCTTTGCCCAAGAAATTGCGGCGCAAACCGTGAAAAAGGCGAAACAGGCTTTTGCGGTACGGACAACAGAATAAAAATCGCACGCGCTGCGCTTCATTTTTGGGAGGAGCCATGTATCTCGGGAACACGCGGCTCGGGCGCGGTATTTTTTTCCGGATGCAGCTTACGATGTGTTTTTTGCCAAAATTATAAAATAAGTGCTTGCCGAGTAGGAAAATATATATCCGAAAATGAACTTGCCGACATATTCCTTGATTTACAATCGCAAAAAGCTCACAATATAAATCTTGTGACCGGAACGCATTTCGTACCTCAGATTATACATGCACTCAAATCCGCAAAAGAAAAAGGCTTGAATATCCCCGTCGTATACAACTGCGGAGGTTACGAATCGGTAAGCACTCTCAAAATGCTTGAAGGGGCTATTGATATATACTTGCCCGATTTTAAATACTTTAACAACAAATATGCTTTAAAGTATTCAAATGCCCCAAATTACCGTGAAACCGCACAAAAAGCAATTGCCGAAATGGTGCGCCAGACCGGCTGTGCTGAATTTGACGAAAACGGTATTATGCAAAAAGGAGTTATAGTGCGGCATCTTATGCTGCCCGGGCTTTTATTCGACTCAAAAAAGATTATAGATTATCTGTATAATACATACAAAGATAAAATCTGGATAAGTATTATGAATCAATACACTCCTCTTGAACATGTAAAAAAATATCCCGAGCTTGACAGATGTATATCTTCGGAATATTACAATCATCTTGTTGATTATGCCGCCGAGCTCGGCGTCACCAACGCATTTATACAAGAGGGCGGAACTGTGGGCGAAAGTTATATACCGGAATTTTCGGGTGACGAATAAGCCGGGGTAAAAAGGCGGTATTTTAGCCGCCTTTTATTATCTTGTTAATTTCTTCTCTAAGCTTCAATATATACTCCGCGCCGCTCGGGTATTCCTTAAATGTTATATTTTCCCCGGCGCAATCATCTATCATTTTAACCACCTTTTCTCTTCCTATGAAACTTTCCAAAAGTTTCATAGCCCTCATATCCTGAATGGCTTCAAAAAATACAAACAGTCTTACAGACGGTATCGGTCCGTTTATACCCGGATATACCGAAAAAGCGTCTCCTGCCGGAAAAGCTCCGTCCCCGTCATTTGTCACATACGGATTTAAAAGCTTTGTTGAATATTGAGAATAATAGAAATTATACCCCCAATGCAAAAAACCTTTTATATCAAACTTGTAAAGCTGCGTTCCTATTATTCTGTTTCTGTAAGACGGCATTGCAATAAATCGGTTACTTAAATTTTCCGTCCCCTCTCCGCAGCAATAATATCCCCATATGTTTTTTACTCCGTGTTCTATAAAATTATCTATTGTTTTTATGGTTGAAACAGGTGTCTCGCTGAAACCTTTTTCGTAGAATTCATAATCGGATATTGCGTCTGTTAATTTAAAATCAGAAATATGTTCTTTTACAAACATGAATAGTTTTCCGTATCTTTCGACATGTTCCAGTCCCGGCTCATCCGATATGTGAAAATACACCTTTGATTTATCCCAATTTTTACTCAAAAAAGATGTAAGCTGCGGCAAAAGCTGTGCCAGAAAATTCATATATTCCGTTGATTCGGCATCGGTTTGCCAACCGAATTTTTTAATTCTTTTACCGGCTTCCTCCACTTCGATTTTAGGCACGTGCTTTGCTCCCCATTGAGTAAACAAATGCGATATTTCCAGATATTTTATGCCTGATTTCCGGCACATCCGAATCCATCTTAAAAGCTTTTCAAAACCAAAATGATATGTACCGCCTTCATATCTCACATCCACCAACTGTACCGTCGGACGTTCATGACCGATTTTGGTATCGAGCGGAGGAGTGAAAATCGGAGTAAGAATCATATTCACACCGTTTTGAACAGCAGTATTTATATATTTTTCAATATATTCCCAGTGTTTTTCCGATAAAGGCTCCATGCCGTAATATGACGAAATGCAATCACAATGCAGCCATTGAGTAAAAATAAGTGATTGCTCCGGCAGCACAGCGTCTATTACTTCAAGCTCAAATCTGCTTTTTCCGCAAATCTTCCCATCTTCTTCAAAAGATATTTCAATTTCATATACTCCCGAACATTCCGCCGTCTCAACCGAAACCCATAAAAATCTGTATTTATCGCCCGATACCGAAACTGTCCCATCAGTCTCCATCAATATATCCGGCAGCAAAGCAGCCCGGCGCGTTATATACCGATTGTCGAACATATTGTTATATGCCGGCATTACAACCGGTACATAACCAACTTCATATATTGTTATCCTACCGCCCAAATCGGATTTTACCGAAATGTTAAACCGTTTCGGTAAATTCCATTTTTCATTGCCGATTACGGCAATTTGATATGAAAATCTCTCTCCTGAAAGGCAAGATGCCTTATTAAACTCCGCGCAGGAAATTTCACTTCCCAAAAAATGTTTTTCAAGCGAAGAAATACTTTTTACATTTATTTTTTCCACAATTATCGCCTCCACAATACAATAAAATTCATCTCACATTTAATAATACTTTTAATAATATTCTGATTATATCATATATTATTATCCTTATCAATCAAAATATTTTACAATAAATATAATGATATTACAATTTTATCTTGACATAAATCAATATTTGTTATATACTAAAAATAAAAGAGCATTCAGCGGAACGGAGATTAAAATGAACATAACCAACTATATCTTCCCTATTATTTCAGAATATGATCGCAGTTTACCTCTTTGTATTTTCACTGTCGGAAGCGAAACATATTACGAGGACTACAAAAATGAAACCTATCGTCCTAACGGCATTCCTCACCATCAATTTTTATTTACCGCAAATGGCGCGGCTGTATTTTCTTTCGGTGATAAACAAACAGTTGCGGGTGCGGGCAGTTTTGTATACCATTCCCCAAATACCATACACAAATACGTTCCCGTTTCATGGCCTTGGTCTACTTACTGGGTGACATTTTCATCGAATGTTTCAAGCCTTATCGAACTAAAAAACGGAGTATATAATTTAAACGATACGACTCCGTTTATTGAAAATATCTCGCAAATAATTAATCTTAAGAATGATTTTATGTTCGGAGAAAAATCATCAATACTCCTTTATAAAATAATACTCCAACTAAAAAGAAATTTATCCGAAAATATCTCAAATAATGCTTTTAGCCTTTTAAAGCCTGCCGTCACATATATTCACGAAAACTTTACAAAGGATACGGAGCTTAAAACCCTTTCGGATTTAGTCGGTATTACACCGGGATATTTCTGCAAATTATTTAAAGAGTCGTATCATATGCGTCCTACTGAATATATTCAAAAGCTCCGAATACAAAAAGCAAAATCACTGCTTTTAACAAATCCCGGCATGCAAATATCTGAAATCAGCGAAAAAGTCGGTTATCGAAGCACAAGCTATTTTATAAAGCATTTTAAAAGCCATGAATCGGTTACGCCATTTGAATTTCGCATTCGAAATTGAAAATAAAAAACCGAGTGTCATACAAAACCTTTCAGGTTCTGTATGAACACTCGGTATGGTACGCCGGAAGGGATTCGAACCCCCGACCTTTTGGTTCGTAGCCAAACACTCTATCCAGCTGAGCTACCGGCGCATACTCTTTCAACCACCATAATATTATAGCACCTTTACATCTTTTTGTCAATACTTTTTAGTAAAATATTTTATGTTTTGATAAATAATCATTTTTCTTTATGTTTGACAATACAAAATAAATGTTGTATAATAAAATAAATCAAGTAATTCGGAAAGAGAAGTATTTATGATACCTGTTGAAAAAAATAAAACATACAAAGTAAAAATAACCGCTATGTCTTCCGACGGAAACGGCATTGCAAAAATTGACGGCTATACAATTTTTGTACCTTATTCCGTCCCCGGGGATGAGCTTGAAGTATTAATAGTAAAAGTTAATTCTTCTCATTCATTTGCAAAAATACAATCAATTATTGTTTCTTCCCCAAATCGGACAACACCTAAATGCGAAGCATTTTTCAAATGCGGCGGCTGCAATATGCAGCATTTGAAATACAGCTGCCAGCTTCAGATAAAAGAACAATTTGTAAATGACGCAATCAAACGAATCGGCGGCTTTAAAGACTTTCAATTAAATGGCTTACTCGGTGCAGAGCAGCCTTTTTCTTACCGAAATAAAATGGTTTTCCCATTCGGAAAAGACAAAAACAACGAGATCGTATACGGATTTTACCGTGCCCGAAGCCACGATATAGTTCCTCTGACTTCCTGCTCTCTCGGTGATTGCGTTAATTCTCAAATTTTAAAAGCAGTAAAAACTCATATGGATAACTACAATATACAACCATATGACGAAAAAACTCATTCAGGGCTTGTAAGGCGTGTATTTACCAGAAAATCTTATCATACGGAGGAAATAATGGTTGTTATATCGGTAAACGGAGATGTTCTTCCTAAAAGTAAGCATCTGATAAAACAATTGCTTTCGGATAACAGCAAAATATCAAGCATTATACTGAATATAAATAAAAACAGAAACAACCTCGTACTCGGGGATAAAAACACTGTACTGTTCGGAAAATCTTCAATTCACGATTTATTATGCGGCTTTGATTACGAAATTTCCCCAAACAGCTTTTTCCAAATTAATCCTCAGCAAACAGAAAAGCTTTACAAAACAGCAATAGAATATGCCGACATAAAAAAAGATGATACGGTTATGGATATATATTGCGGAATAGGTACAATTTCACTTTGTGCCGCAAAATATGCTAAAAAAGTAATCGGGATAGAAATAGTGGATGCAGCAATAGAAAATGCAAAAGAAAACGCGAAAAGAAATAACATAAAAAATGCAGAATTTTATGCAAGTGATGCGCAAACTCTTGTTCCGAAGCTCATAAAAAACGGCATATCTCCGGATATCATTATCCTTGACCCGCCGAGAAAAGGCAGCGACCCGGAAACGCTTTCGGCAGCAGCTTCCTCCAACCCCCGAAAAATAGTTTATGTTTCATGCAATCCGGCAACTCTTGCCCGAGACATAAAATATCTTTCAACACTCGGCTATGTTCCCGAAGCCGGAACTGCGGTTGATATGTTTCCGAATACTTCTCA
>CAKSJU010000068.1 GCA_934463455.1 uncultured Clostridia bacterium
TATTACTAAAAACAGAAATTTCGAGTACCCTAAAAAATACAGAATTTTTATTTCCAAGCTTTATAATAATTCTTTTATTTGTTTTCTGATGAAATATGCAAATTTAAAAAGTGATAGCAGCCTTGCCGTATTTTGGCAAGCGGTTATATCACTTTTTATCGTTAATCCTTAGCATTGTCTTCTTCAAATTGTGTAATAATTTCGGATATTATTTAATTATTTGTTATTCCCGTCAAATCTTTTATGATTTCACCGGCGATTATAAGCCCGGCAACAGACGGAACGAATGCGGTGCTCCCGGGAACTTGTCTGCGGACGGTACATTTTCTCGCAGTTCCGGGCGGGCAGACACAGTTATTTTTACAGCTGATTTCGGGAGTGTCAATCGGAGTAATCGGCTTCTCTTTTGAATATACAACCTTTAGGCGGCGTATGCCTCTTTTTTTTAATTCGTTTCGCATAACACGCGCCAACGGGCAAACCGAGGTTTTATAAATATCCGTTACTTCGAATTTGTCGGCATTTAATTTGTTGCCTGCACCCATTGAGCTGATAATAGGTGTATCGGTTTTTTGAGCATTTACCGCCAATTCTATTTTTCCTGTAACGGTGTCTATTGCGTCAACTATATAATCATATTCGGAAAAGTCAAATTGAGAGGAGGTTTCCGGTGTATAAAAAGTTTTGTAAACCGATACCTTTACATCGGGATTGATGTCAAGAATACGTTCTTTTGCAACATCAACCTTGAATTGACCTACGGTTTTTCTTGTTGCATATATTTGACGGTTAATATTTGTAAGACAAACATTGTCATCATCAATTAAATCTATTGCTCCGATTCCGCTTCTTACCAATGCTTCAACGGTATAACCGCCGACTCCGCCTATTCCGAAAACCGCAACTCGGGAAGAAGCAAGCTTGCCCATTGCTTCTCTACCCAGCAGTAATTCTGTTCTTGAAAATTGATTTTGCATAATATGACCCCCGGTGATATAATAGAAATATTTTCAGATTATATTATATCATACATCGGTATTTATGTCAAATAAGTCATTTCGCTTCAATAAGAACAACGGTATTTTTCTTTATTTCAAAAGAAAGCGTAAGGGTGTTATCGGCACTGACCGAGAATTTTTCTTCCGGCACTGAATTATCATCAAATAATTTCAGACTGACATTTTTTTTGTTCTTCTCCTTTAATCAAGATAGAGTATACAAGGATCTAATGTTGGACAGTTTGTATTGAGCGTATAACGTTCCCCGGATTGCTCAAAGTCTATTTCTTCTTTTTTACCGTTTGGCATAAGTTTTTTAATTGTGGTTATATTTCTTTTTGAAACTAATTCAAGTTTTTCGACAGGGTCAAGACCAATGTTGAAAATTGCACAGACCAATCCGCCGTTTTTATTTTCCGCCGCACGCAGATATATTTCTTCATCATTCGGATAATATATAGGCAGCGAATCAACGGATTTAAGCATATTTATAAGCTGTTGTTTTCTTGTATAATTCAAAAAAGAAAATGCGTCGGTAATATTATAGTCAGTTTTGGGTGTACCGCAGAATACAAATACAGTTCCGCCGAGTTCGTTTTTATACATGGTTACCGCAGGAAAAAGCTTTTCAAAATGTTCATCGTCTGTAGTATGATATACGGCAGACAATTCTTTGATATCGTCCGAAAGCGGAATGAGTTTCTTGAGATTATACTGGAGAGACATTCTGTTCCCGAGAGGCGCATAAATCTCAGTACTCGGAGTCTTACCGGATATTGGCACTACATCGACACCGATATACTTTCCGAAACCGCGTTCAATTATTTTTAAAGCTGTGTCTGAGGCAATAAAAACCGTACCTTTTAAACTTTCGACAAGTTCTTCATCGGTTAAAAATAATTCTCCTTCGAGGCAGAGTACGCCGCCTTGATGTGAAGAAAAATATAAAGGCAATCCCAAACGTTCAAGTACATATGTGCTCCATCCGTTATCACTGTCAACGGCTCCGTCCCATGTTGCGCCGAATTTATAGATTGGTTTTTTGCATATCGGTATTCTGCACCCAAGCCATGTTAAATCGGGTACGGTCTCGGCAAGCGTTTTGTAGAAGCCTTTATATTTTGACAAAATTTTCCTGTAAGCCTTTCCGCTTTCGGGCTCATATGCCGAAAGACGTGTTATCCATTGCTTTGCACCTGTTGCGCCTTCAAGAATTGTACCGGTAAAATGAGCATGAAGCTGCATAGCACCGGTAGAGTATCTGTTTTGCGGGCATGTATCGGTTTCGGCAAGAATTATATCCGCTTTTCCTTTCAATTTTTCTATTTGAGCAGCAGCTCTTTGGAAAGAACGGCTTAAAAATCTGGCTCCGCCGGCAGCGTAATTTCCATTATTAATTCGTATTATTTTCGGATGATTGTTTCCGGCAAGAATATCAATAATATCCGCAGCAAATTCAGCATTGTTTCCTACACAACAGAATGAGACGGGTATTTTCGGATTGACACTGTCAATGCCGGCACGCATTGATTTTGCCGATTCTATAAGCGATTCTTTTTGCGTTTCCAGATAAATTTTGGAATATTCATCTTTTTTTATATTTTCCGTAGTAATAATTTTGTGAAGCTCTTTTCGGGAAAGAGATGTTCCGGCTAACTCGTTAAATCGTTTGATATGTAAAGGACATCCGCATCCGTCCGAGCCTCTTCCTATAAGCCGAAAATCGTCATCGACCATAATATGTTCGGGAGAATAACTTGCAATTGTTTTAAAAGTGTTGAAAATGTAGTCATGGAAGCCTTTGTCATATGGACATACAACTGTTTGTTCAAGTCCATCGGACAGATTGGTGTACTTTTGAAAAGGAAACGGTTCGCTGAGCTTCCAGCCGTGTCCGATTGTGGCTTGAACCAAGATACCGTTTGGAATACCTGCAACAGACAAACGCTGCTTAAACAAAGAGTATTTTTCACACATAATTTTTGCTTTATCGACAGGCGGTGTTCCTTCGGGAACAAGCGTCATTTTGAATAAAAAACAATTTGCAACTCCGTGCTCAAACTGATATTTGATATCATTGCATATTTCATTAATATGAACGGTATCAAGAGGCATAATACTAAACAGAAATAATTCTTTCATAAATAACTCACTCCTTCTTTTAAGTATAATGTCATTGTAGCAAAATAAATATTAAAAGTCAACATAAAGCACTACGAAACTTTTTCGAAATCAGGCATATAAAAAAGAGGTTGACCGCAACCTCTTTTTAATTTGTAGGAAATTGCGTAAAACGCAATGACGGAAAATCAAAAATGCCACCTTATTCCTACGCCCGCAGGCGGAGCTTTTATCAAAAGCTTTTTTATAATAAATTATTTAAAATTCAAAGTATTCCGCGGCATTATTAAAGCATATACCTTTAACAATTTCCGATAGTATTTCTTCGTCAGCGGGATATTCTCCGTTTTCTACCCAATTTCCGAGAATATTACAAAGTATACGACGGAAATATTCGTGGCGCGGATAGGATAAAAAGCTTCTTGAATCGGTAAGCATACCGACAAAACAGCTTAAAAGTCCGACATTTGCAAGAGATTTCATTTGCTCCTCCATTCCGTCACGGTGGTCGTTAAACCACCAAGCCGAGCCGAGCTGCATTTTTCCTTTTTTGCCGCCCTGGAAATTTCCCATCATGCTTGCCAAAACATAATTGTCGTTTGGGTTTAAGCTGTAGAAAATCGTTTTCGGCAGCATGCTTTCGCGCTCCAAAGCATCCAAAAATCCGGAAAGATTTTTTGCAAGCTGTAGGTCAAAAATAGAATCGTAGCCTGTGTCCGGACCGAGTTTTTCAAACATTTTACTGTTGTTGTTTCTAATTGCGTTTATATGAATTTGCATAGCCCAGCCGTGCTTTGCATATTCGCGTCCGCAGTGCAGGAGCAGGGCTGTTTTAAAAGCTTCTTCCTCTTCAACCGATACTTTTTCTCCCGATAATGCTTTCTTGAATATTTCATCAGGACAAATGCCTGTTCGGTAGGGAATATATGTCATTCCGTGGTCGGATATGCGGCAGCCTGCCTTGACAAAGTGTTCGATTCTGTTTGATAATGCTTCTTTTAAGGCATCAAAGCTGTCAATTTTAATGCCGGAGGCTTCGGAAAGCTTGCTTATATAGTCTGTGTATCCGTCTTTGTTTATTTCTATTGCTTTATCCGGACGGAAAGTCGGGTATACTTTTGCAGAGAGCTTGCCTTCTTCGGCTATTTTTTTGTGATATTCAAGGCTGTCTGTCGGGTCGTCGGTGGTGCAGATGACCGCTACATTGGAATTTTCGATAAAATCGCGAGGGCAGAAGCCTTTCCCTGTGAGCATTGCATTAATTTTGTCATATATTTCCTCGGCATTTCTTTCGGTAAGCGGCTCATATATTCCGAAAAATCTTTGAAGCTCCAAATGTGTCCAATGATAAAGCGGATTTCCTATACAATATTGAATTGTTTTTGCCCATGCGAGGAATTTTTCCTTGTCGGTTGCATCACCGGTAATATACTTTTCATCAATACCGAAAGCACGCATAGCACGCCATTTGTAATGGTCTCCGTAGAGCCATACCTGTGTAATTGTGGTATACGGCTTGTTTTCCCATATTTCTTTCGGGGAAAGATGACAGTGATAATCGCAAAGCGGCATATTTTCCGCATAATCGTGAAAAAGTTTTTTTGCGGTGTCGGTTGACAGCAGAAAATCTTTATCCATAAATTGTTTCATAGTGTTTTACTCCTTACGTAATGCTTTTTTTATTTTCGGTAACTGCAAAACGAAAAATAGGTAATTTAAATCGGAGCTGCGCTCCTTGGGGTTTCGGTGAGAGATAAACGCTCTCACTGAAATTATGAAATGCCACACCACATGAGCGGGGAGACATCTGCACTATGGTTATAGACTCTTTTCAAGTTGTTTTTCAACCTCGAGAAGAGACATAATAATTCCGAATTTTGCGGATTCATAGGTCAATCCGCCCTGCATGTATACTATATACGGCTCACGCATGGGAGCGTCGGCACTGAGTTCTATAGATGCACCTTGTACGAATGCACCTGCCGCCATGATAACCTGTGACTGATAACCCGGCTCGGAACACGGCTCGGGTTTAATAAAGGAATCTATCGGTGCGCCTTTTTGTATTCCGCGGCAAAATGCCGTTATAAGCTCGGGTGAGCCGAAACGTATATCCTGAATAATGTCATATCTGTTTTCGGTAGGCTTTGGAGATACTTCAAAACCGAGATATGTATAAACCGCCGAGCAGAGTATTGCGGATTTTATAGCTTGTGATACCGTATGCGGAGCCATGAAAAATCCTTGATACAGTTCTCTGTTCAAACCGAAGGTTGCGCCGCCCTCACGTCCGACCCCTACCGAGGTGAGACGGTTTGCACAAAGCTCTATATATTTTGCTTTGCCGGCAATATATCCGCCGCAGGGAGCAAGTCCGCCGCCGGGATTTTTTATAAGAGAGCCTGCCATTAAATCAGCACCGTAGTATGTCGGCTCGTGAACATCCGCAAATTCACCGTAGCAATTGTCAACAAGTACAATTGTTTCCGGGGATATTTCTTTAATAAATTTAATTATATCTCCGATTTTGCTGCTGCTGAATGCAGGTCTGTCCTCATAGCCTTTTGAACGCTGTATCATAGCGGCTTTTATTTTCTTTGATTGAAGCAAAGCTTTTATTTTGTCATAGTCCGGCTCGCCGTCAAGCAGATTTACCTGCTCGTATGAAATGCCGAAGTCTGCCAAAGAGCCGTTTCCCGCTTCGCCGACAATTCCGATAACTTCTTCAAGGGTATCGTAAGGCTTTCCGGTAACGGCGGCAAGTGTATCTCCGGGGCGAAGTACCGAAAAGAGCATGGTGGACAGCGTATGAGTTCCGGAAATGAAATTGTGCCGTACAAGCGCGTCTTCCGCCTCAAATACTTGTGCATAAACCTTGTCAAGAGTATCCCTGCCCAAATCGCCGTAACCGTAACCGGTGGAGGGGGCAAAATACGTTTCGCTTACGCGGTTGTCGTAAAAAGCTTTCATAACCTTCAGCTGATTGATTTGAGCAATTTCCTCAACACGCTTAAAGCTTGGAGCAATTTGCTCTTCACATTTTTCAATAATATCGAGGACACTGTCCGAAACGGAAAATAATTTCTTAATAAATTCTCTTTGCATGCCGACCACCTTAATTAAACATAACGCGAAGCAGTTCGTCCGCAAATAAATTGTGCATTTCGGGGTCGGGATGATTTATTCCGTTTGATAAAATCGCAGACGGATTAACTCCGCACGATTCAAGCTTTTTCCATATTGCATAGCAATCGCAGACAGGAACATTGTGTGCTTTTGCGGTTTTTCTTGCAGCGTCCATATATTTGTCCATAAGTCCGCCGTTTTGCCAACCCATTGTAACCTGAGCATAATCCTTGTAAATATCAAGGGTTTTCTCGGGGCAATATTGAGTATTTAACATGTTCGGAGTCATATAAATAGTTTCGATACCGGCGTTTTTGAGCTTTTCGAATATTTCCGCAAGCGAATTTTCAAACTCCGGTATTTTTTCCTCAAGACCGCCGATGTCGTTTAAACCGAAGCATACAACGCAGAGGTCGGGATTTTTTGAAATTACGTCGCGATCTACTCTTTCAGCACCGACATTCGCCGTTGTTCCGGCTATACCGGCATTCAGAATATTAACGACAGCTCCGGGATAAAGATAGCCGAGACGCTGTTTGAGCTTATTGTGGTAAACCGCATTGTAATCCGTGCTTGAATAAAAGCATCCTTGTGTGACGCTGTCGCCCAAAAATGCAATTAACGGAGCAGGATTTTTAAGATTATCTTTATTGTTTGCTGAAATTTTTTCTATAATTTTCATTCGATTTTCCTCCCAATTTTTTTATTTAACTGTATGTAAAGATAAAATTTCACAATTAATTGTTTTTTAAGAATTTTTCATGAGCCTGTCTTAATTCTTCGGCTTTTTCCTCGGGAGCGGTAGGATTGCAATGTGCCCACGCGCCTGTTTCCGAAGAAGCGTTGAATTTTATTTTATCTGCCGAGCGCATCGGCGGATAAAAAGCAATATGAAAATGATGAAAGTCGGTATTTCCGCTGTTTACCGGATTTTGATACATGCACATCATATACGGGAATGTAAATCCGAATAAGCTGTCAAGTGTTCCGCTTGCTTCCTTTAAGGTTTGCGCAAGAGAATCTTTTTCTTTGTCGGTCAATTCGGTAATATTCTGTACATGGCGCTTTGCCGCTACATATATACCGTACGGATATTCGCAGAAAAACGGTAAAAAGACAACAAAATCATCATTTTCAAATATAATTCGGCTGCCTGCCTTTTTCTCTTCTTCAATCATATCACAGAAAAGGCATCTGCCTGTTTCGGATAAGTGTTCTTTAAATGAGTTTATTTCAAGCTCGATTTTTTTTGGTATTACCGAGTATCCGTATATTTGCCCGTGAGGGTGCGGCATTGTAACTCCGACTGCGGCACCTCTGTTTTCAAAAATAAATATGTATTTGATTTTTTCGTCTTTTTGAATTTCTTCAAAACGCTCGCACCAAAGGTCCACCAGCTTGCGTATATGTGCGACGGGAAGCTCGGGCAGTGTAACAGTGTGTTCGGGTGAATAGAGTATTACCTCGCATTTTCCGTATGCCGGGCGGGTTTGGAAAAAATCGTTCGAAACATCGTCCGGAGTCGGTGGGTTTTGACTCAATGCGGGGAAATCATTGTCATATTCGTATACGTCAAAATGTTCCGGAACCTTGCCCGAGCCGGGGCAAAACGGACACCAATCTTTTGGCATCTGCGGTCTGTTTTGACGATGTGATGCAATCATTACCCAGTCTTTTATAAGTGGGTTCCAACGTAATTCTGCCATATTGTAACAATTCCTTTCTTTAGCAGCCGAAAAATGTCGGCTTATATATGTATATTTTACTACTTAGGTCAATATATGTCAACCGATTTTTAAATAAAAAACACAAATTCGGCAAATCGGAATATTAAATGACAACAAAGACAATAATAAATATAAATTTTGCATGCAATGAAAGGAAGAGGCGGATGACGGTCATCGGTGTGCTTTCAAAAAAATTTGCGGGAAGAACGGAAAAGCTTATAAGAGATATGTTTGCGTCGGAGGGGAAAAAGACCGTACGCGCGGAAAATGCAAAGATAACCCGTGAAGAAATGGAATATTTCGAATACGCGGGTGTGGATTTTTTGATTTTAACTTTAAAAAAGGACAGCATAAAGCCGATTTGTTTGGATATACTTGTGCTGGAAAGATGCGAGGATATAACAAACGAGCTTATAAAATGCGTGGCGGCGGATACTCGGCTTATATATTATGCGCAGGGGGATAATGTGCCCGTATTTGTACATCCGAATGCGATAAGCTGCGGCATGGCATATAAATCGGAAGCAACCGCATCAAGTATTGACTATAAATACGACGGGATTTCATTTGTATATTGTCTTCAAAGACCTGTTGAAACACTTGAGGGAGAAATTGTGGAGGCGGGAGAAAAAAAGGTGTATATTCCGAATATTAAATCCGATATAGACAGTGTGATTGCCGCTGTGACATGCTCTATGATATGCGGAATAAATGTGCCGTCAAAGGTGAGACTCTGATGGGTTTTCGAGTATTGATAAACTTTTAAAATTAACGAAAGAACGGAGCATTTTAAAATAAAAGCAGAATATTTTCAGGGAAGACGGAATAAATATAACAAGAAGATAAAGACAAAGCGCACGACTTGCGCCTTGAGTATTAGGAGGATGAGCATATGGAAAACAACGTCTGCAACAATCGGGCGGAAATGATAGGCACTGTGGAGGATGAGCCGGTATTTAATCATGAATTGTTCGGGGAAAATTTTTACACATTTACACTGAGAATACCGCGCTTATCGGGGATTAACGATTATATAAAAATAATGATTTCGGACAGACTTATGACCGATTTTGATATAACAATGGGTAAAAAAGTTGAAATAACCGGTCAGTTTCGTTCCTACAACAGCTATAACGAAGGGGAAAACAGGCTGATATTGACCGTTTTTGCAAAAGATATAAAAGAGCCGGATGAGGAAGATGAGGACAAAAATCCGAATTTGCTGTACTTAAACGGCTTTGTGTGCAAAGAGCCTGTTTACCGTACAACACCTTTCGGGAGAGAAATAACTGATATATTGCTTGCGGTTAACAGAACTTATAATAAATCTGACTACATACCCATAATAGCATGGGGCAGAAATGCAAGATACTGCCGCAGCTTTACGGTGGGTGACAGAGTGAAAATCTGGGGAAGAGTTCAGTCGCGCGAATATCAGAAAAAGCTTGATGAAGAAACTACAGTAACCAAAACGGCTTATGAGGTTTCGATAAGTAAGCTTGAGCTGGCGGAGGATTGAATAATTAAAATAATAAAAAAATGCGGATATTTTCGGGCGGTTTATATACCGCTTTATGAAATATCCGCATTCTTAATATAATCATATTGTCAATATCAGCAGGGAGAAACTTTGCTTCCTTTGTATTTTTCTACAAGCATTTCTTCTTTTATATCGGCAGGCACTTCAAGCTTAAAGGTAAAGCGCATCTCGCCTGTTTCGGCATTATTCGCAACCTCGGTGGAATAGACATGTATATCCAAAGCGTCGAACTGACTATACATTCTTCCCTGAAAATCCGGTTTTCCGTCACCGGCAAGAGAAAATTTCACCAATTTCGGAACTTGTGTAAGCTTGCTGTTACGGTGCAGAACTATTTGAATAATTAGTATAACACCGGTTGTGAAAAATCCTATTGCATACATTCCCGCACCGAAAGCCATTCCTATTCCGGCGGTTGCCCAAACTCCTGCGGCGGTGGTAAGTCCGGTTATGGTGTTTTTGTGGACAAATATCATGCCGGCACCCAAAAAACCTATTCCGGATACAATCTGTGCCGCAACTCTCGATGCGTCGTGAGAGGAAATATCGGTAAATCCGTATTTCGAAATAATCATCATAAGTGCCGAGCCGCATGCCACAATGCAATGCGTTCTTACTCCGGCTTCTTTTGCCCGGTTTTTTCTTTCCCAGCCTATACATATTCCGCATAAGCAAGCAAGCACTATCCTGAGTGCATAATCAAAATTTGCGGATATTAAATAATTCATGTCTTTTTCCTCCTTGTAAAATTTATCTTAGTTAATTGTAAAATGTGAAACAGTTAGCTAAAATTTAACTATAAATTGACATTATCATTAATATATGATAAAATAAATATGATAGGATATTCTAACACTTTTTTTGTGTTTTGTCAAGAGGTAAAAAGTATGAAAACAAAAATTAATTATATATGCACCGAGTGCGGTTATCAGACTCCGAAATGGATGGGGAAATGTCCGGGGTGCGGAGGGTGGAACACATTGGTCGAAACTGTTGTCGGAGAAAAAAAGGAAGTAAAAAAAACATCTTCCGCATATGTGAAAAAGCCTAAAAAAATTCATGAAATAAGCGGTGAGGATGAAACCCGTATGCTGACAGGCATGCCGGAGTTGGACAGAGTTTTGGGCGGCGGACTGGTAAAAGGCTCGCTTGTACTGGTAGGGGGAGACCCCGGAATAGGCAAATCCACGCTTTTGCTGCAAATATGCCAGAGTCTGGGCAAAAAGGTGCTTTATATTTCTGGAGAGGAATCGGAACGACAGATAAAAATCAGAGCAAGCCGTCTCGGAGTAACATCGGAGGATATTTACATAGTGTCGGAAAATGATGTCGGAACGGTTATTGAAACGATACGTGCCGCTGAGCCGGATGTTGTAATTATAGATTCAATTCAAACTATGATGTGTGATCAGATTGCGTCGGCAGCCGGCAGTGTACCGCAGGTACGAGAGGCAACGAATGCTTTTATGAATATTGCAAAGGGCGAAAACATTGCAATGTTTATTGTCGGACATGTTACAAAGGACGGAGCTATTGCAGGACCGCGCGTCCTTGAACATATGGTGGACTGCGTGCTTTATTTTGAGGGAGACAGGCAAATGTCGTTTAGGATTTTGCGCGCGGTAAAAAATCGATTTGGCTCAACCAACGAAATCGGAGTATTTGAAATGAAGCATGAAGGACTTGCCGAAGTGGAAAATCCGTCCGCAATGCTGCTTGAGGGAAGAAACTCCAATTCATCGGGAAGCGGTATTGTCTGCACAATGGAGGGAACAAGAGGAGTGCTTGCAGAGGTACAGGCACTGGTTGCTCCGACAGGCTTTGGCTATCCGCGCCGCATGTCGTCCGGAATAGACCTCAACAGGCTGATTCTTATGATAGCTGTTTTGGAACGCAGAGCGGGGGTAAATTTGTCAAATCAGGATGTGTATATAAATGTTGCCGGAGGCTTGAAAATAGATGAAACTGCCGCGGATTTGGGGCTTTGTGCGGCAATTGTGAGCGGTGCGCGCGATATAATTATTCCGTCGGATTTAATATTTATCGGGGAAGTGGGACTCGGCGGAGAGCTACGTGCTGTTTCACAGATAGAAAAAAGATTGTCGGAGGCGGCAAAGCTCGGATTTTCAAGAGCGGTTGTTCCGAAGCAATCGTTAAAGGGAATAAATATTCCGAAAGATTTTAAAGCTTTGGGTGCTGCAAGCATTGCACAGGCAGTA
>CAKSJU010000069.1 GCA_934463455.1 uncultured Clostridia bacterium
AACTTGTTAAGCAAAACCATAACCAATATAATCACACATGTTACTACAAATATTCCTGCCATTCCCTTTGCCATAATGGGAAGAGTTGAAATCAACGCACCAAAATTCATAATATTATTCTCCATTCTGTAATTTTTTAGCCGATAATAAAATTTAAATTTTACAACCTGCCGTTAATTTTTGCCCGGTTGTTATCAAACTAACCCAGCATATTAAGTATAATACCGCCCGCAATAACCGACGCTATCTGTCCCGATACATTTACTCCTATTGAGTGCATAAGCAGGAAGTTCTGACTATCCTCTTTTAATCCCATCTTATGAACAACACGTGCCGACATCGGGAAAGCGGATATACCTGCCGCCCCTATCATAGGATTGATTTTTTTGCCGTCTTTTAAGAATAAATTCAAAATTTTTGCGAACACTACCCCGCCGGCAGTATCAAATATAAATGCAACCAATCCCAAAGCTATTATCATAAGCGTTTCCTTTGTCAAGAACATATCCGCCTGCATTTTTGTTGCAATTGTTATTCCCAAAAATAAAGTTATAAGATTTGCCAATACCTTTTGAGCCGTTTCCGAAAGCGAATCAAGCACTCCGCATTCACGGACAAGATTTCCGAACATCAAAAATCCTATCAGAGCAACACTTCGCGGAGATACAATACCGGTAACCGCGGTAATAATTATAGGGAACAAAATTTTAGTCGTTTTGGATACACTTTTTTGTTCATAAGGCATTCTGATAAGACGTTCTTTTTTTGTTGTCAGAGCTTTTATAACCGGCGGCTGAATAAGCGGAACAAGAGCCATGTAGGAATAAGCCGCAACCATAATTGCTCCGATGTATTTTGAATTGAAATAGTTTGCCACAAATATCGAAGTAGGACCGTCCGCCGCTCCGATTATAGCAATGGAAGCCGCGTCTTTTATGTCAAATCCGAACATTGATGCCATGCTCAAAGTAAAGAATATACCGAATTGTGCCGCTGCTCCGAAAATCATGAGCTTCGGATTGGACAAAAGCGGTCCGAAATCAATCATTGCGCCTATGCCGACAAACAGCAAAAGCGGAAACAGTTCGTTTGCAATTCCGGCATTGAACAGAACATCTATTACTCCGACCTCCGCAACACCGTCGTATATTTGCGTTACCGCTCCCGAAAGCGGCAGATTAACCAAAATTGCGCCGAAGCCCATCGGTAAAAGAAGCGACGGCTCCATATCTTTTTTTATAGCCAGATAAATAAGCAACCCGCCTATAATCCACATAACTCCCTGCTGCCAGGTTATATTCAGCACATTTGAAAATAAGTCCAACATAATAATCTCCATTCCGCCGCCCTGCATCGGCATCTTATAGTAATTGGAACCTCTTATCGCAGGGGAAGGAATGATAAGAGATTATTACGCCCATGTGCGTTTCTGAAGGCAACGCCTTTAGAAAATTTCGCACGGGCATTTTAATCTTGCCGGAGGCTAACGTGAAAGGAACTTTCGCGTTAATCTCCATTCCGCCGCCCTGCATCGGCATCTTATAGTAATTGAAACCTCTTATCAGCAGGGGAAGGAATGATAAGATTTCATATAATATCGTATCATAATTTGTTATAAAAAAAAGAAAAAGACTCCTATCAAGAAAAAATCCCGATAAAAGTCTTGCCTTTTAATTCTCAAGCGGGCAGGAAAACTGCCGTGTATTGACGCCGGAGATACGAATTTCTTCGCAAGCTACTCCCTTTTATAAATATATTATAATACTATATTATGTTAATTATACATAATATTACACATAATGTCAATATCTTTTTAAAAATTTATTTTATTTCTTTTGCTGCGGTGAAATGTTTCATATACGGCGCACATTTTATCCGCCACACACAAAATAATGCTTTCCCTATAGCGCGGCATCGTAAAATTAAGCGGAAACATGTGCGCGGAAATCATATTTTTTTCAATTTCACCTATTTTAAAATCTCTTTCGGCATTTTTAAGCGCACATCTTGCGTGCGTAAAACCATGAAGTCCGCGTTCAGAGTCGGGTATGTGCCAGTCATACAAAAAGTAATCATGCAAAAGTGCTCCTCTTACAAGTGCGCGTCTGTCGGCACGGATTTTTAAAGTTCCCGCAATAAACAGACAAAACAGTGCCACCAATACTGAATGGTCATAAACGCTGAAAACGCCATGCTGAATATATTCTTTTTCGGATTTCATACCCTCGGACATAAGAATGTCATCCCCATGGTCTCTTACCGCTCTTTTGTACTTCGTTAAGCTGAATATCTTACTCATAGGCAATCAATCGGCAAAGCCGTTCGGATGAGTGCTCTGCCATCTCCAGCTGTCTTCGCACATTTCCCCAATCTGACGTTTTGCTTCCCAATCGAGTTCTTTTTTTGCCTTTGACGCATCGGCATAGCAAATTGCAATGTCTCCCGGTCTGCGTGCTTCGATTTTATACTCCAGCTTCTTTCCGCATGCCTTTTCAAAAGCATGAATTATATCCAAAACCGAATATCCGTTGCCTGTTCCGAGATTATATATATGTACTCCCCGGTCTCCGCATTTATGCTCAATTGCTTTAACGTGACCGATTGCCAAATCAACAACATGAATATAATCGCGGACACCTGTTCCGTCCGGAGTATCATAGTCGTTTCCGAAAACATGAACATATTCAAGCTTTCCTACAGCAACCTGAGCAACATAAGGAAGCAGGTTATTCGGAATGCCTTTCGGGTCTTCTCCCATTTTTCCGCTTTTATGCGCACCTATTGGATTGAAATATCTCAAAAGTGTTATTGACCATCTGTTATCCGATTTGAAAACATCGGTTAAAATATTTTCTATCATGAGCTTTGTAGAACCGTACGGGTTAGTTGTCGAAAGCGGAAAATCTTCCTTTATGGGCACGGTTTTCGGAGTTCCGTAAACCGTTGCCGATGATGAAAATACCAAATTGAAAACATTATGTTTTCTCATAATATCCACCAAATTCAATGTACCGGTTATATTATTATGATAATATTCAATCGGCTTTTGACACGATTCTCCCACAGCCTTAAGGCCGGCAAAATGTATTACGGCGTCAAATTCATTTTCTTCAAAGCATTTTTCAGTATTCTCATAGTCAAGTAAATCCACCTTATAAAATTTAGGTCTGACATTTGTAATTTCTTCAACAGCATCCAGCGATTTCTCACATGAGTTAGACAAATTGTCAAGAACTACAACCTCATGACCCGCATTTATAAGCTCAACGCAGGTATGACTTCCGATATATCCGCTGCCTCCGGTTACCAAAACTTTCATATTTTTTCACAGCCCTTTCATCATAATTTCTTTTTCGTTAATAATCTATAATTTATTAATCACAAATTTGTTTATATCTAATAGTATAAACCATTTCCGAAAAAATTTCAATATTTTTATTGAAATTTAAAAAAGTTTGTGTTATAATATAAAAGTAAGGAGTGATAGAGATTGAAAATGGTTGATTTGCATAATCACACATTTTACAGCTATGACTCTTCTTCCACGCCTCGAGAAGTCGTGGAAAATGCCATGGCAAACGGAATTGACGTTGTCGGCATTACAGACCATCAATTTTCCGTTCGTGAAAAGCTGTATGATTACATAAAGGATATTAATTCACTTAAAGAAGAATTTTCCGATAGAATACAGGTTCTTTGCGGACTGGAAATAGGCACGCGTCCCATGCCCGATGATTTTTTTGCAAGCTGTTCGGACAAACTGGATTATTGTTTATTCGAATGTCTTGATTCTGAAAAAGCAGTGGATTTTTACGAGTTTATGGTATGGCGGAATTTATTTTCCTGCCCTGTCGGATTTGCTCATACCGATGTGTTTTTGTTATCGGAAAGGTACGGCATGGATATATTATCTTATATGCGGGATGCGGATATTTTTTGGGAAATTAATACTTCGGGGAATTATCCTTATTATTATGATTTCCTTACAAATCCAAAAAAACGGCAAGCTTTAAAAGAAAGCGGAGTTAAAGTAAGCATAGGCTCCGATACTCATAATATCGCAGACTATGACGCATCCAAAATCAAGCGTGCACATAACTTAGTAAGCAAACTGGGAATAAACATTGTGTTCGGAAACTAAAATGTTTGTTTTCGGTTGCTTTTATCACATTCACTTAGGGAAGACACCGAGAAATGATGAAGAAACCTATATTGGTTTTGAAGTGATTTCGTATCGGTGCCGCCGTATTGCGGATATGATGTTTTAAATTATCGATACTTTGAAATATGCTTGGAAAGATTTTTTTCCGATGAGTATATTCGGAAGTAAAATTTTGAAGAAATTATTCTGATTTATCCGATAGTTTAGGATATTGTTGAAGCAATGCGTCGGTATCGGTGCGGATGACCGGAGAAATCAATATAGGGGACCGATTTGTTTTGAGGTGTTTTCTCTTTTTTTGGATAAGCAAAATTACTTATTCTTTGAGTAATTCCCTATAAAATAAAAACAGACAATAAAACCGGCATGCAACGATATTGTATGCTGATTATATTGTCTGTTTTCGGTTATTCTCTTTCGGTCTGTCATGAAAGATTTGAACTCATACGGCTAAATATTCGTATGAATTGTTTCGCCGCTTTTTGACGACTCAAACGCCGCTTCCATTACCTTCATAACTCTAAGCACCTGTTCAGGCGTAATTTTCAGAGGAGCCGTACCGTCAAGTGCGTCAATCAATTGCCAATATACCGGATTAAGGTTATCCACAACATCCTCCGGTGCTTTTATTTCAATTGTTTCAACGCTGTTTTCACTTCGCGGTGCCATAGTCTTTGACGGACCTACCTTATTCTTCTTGATTTCCGCGCCCCAGTTGTCTTCTCTTTCAAGACACCTTATAAACTTGCCGCACGCGTCCCAGCCGTCTATCTGCAAAGTACCGTCCGTGCCGAGCACATACCATCTCGGATGTGTTATAAAATTGTTTGTGGAAACCTCTATATGCACTGTAATGCCGTTATCCAGTATCATTGTCATATGGAAATTATCGTCCACGTCCTTATAATGAATACTGTACATTTTACAATAAACTTCCGTAACCTTTGCATCATACATATACATAATTTGGTCAATCAAATGAACGCCCCAATCAAGCATCATACCGCCGCCTTGATTTGGGTCTGTTCTCCAGCCCTTGGGAACACCTCTCGAGCCCTCCACTCTTGATTCAATTACATATACATCTCCGATTTTTCCCGACTCTACCACTCTTTTCATTGCGATAAAGTCTTTGTTTACTCGTCTGTTCTGATCTATGGCAAACACTTTTCCGGTTTCCTTTGCCACCCGCATAATTTCTTCAAGCTCTTTTGAAGAAACCGTTACCGGTTTTTCGCAAAGCACATTTTTTCCGCTGCGAAGTGCTTCAATTGCAAAATCCTTATGCAGATGATTAGGTACCGCGATAAGAACAAGGTCAATATCCGGGTCTTTATATATCTCTTCCCGGGAAGAATAAACGTAGAGTCCGAGACTTTTTGCATATTCCTGCCTTTCGGGATTAATATCACATATTCCCTTTACATTAATCCTTTCCAGTTCGTGCGACTGCTTCAAATGATGTGAAGCCATTCCGCCGAAACCGATATATGCCATATTGTATATTCTTTTCATTATGCCCACCACATTTCACACGGATTTTCGTAAATCAATACCTTTTTCAAAAATTCTACAGCTTTTTCCAGACCTTCCTTTGATGACATAAGGCTGTCTTCATGCTCTATGCTTATAGCTCCGTCATAGCCCGTTGCTTTAAGCGTGCTTATAATATCGTTCCATACTTCCTCGCCGTGACCGTAGCCGACAGTACGGAAAATCCATGAGCGAGAGGAAATATCGGCATAATTGCCTGCATCAAGAACGCCGTTCACAGCGCAATTTTGCTTATCGATTTTAGTATCCTTTGCATGGAAATGATATATTGCACCCTTAAGAGCTTTTATTGCGGCAACAGGGTCTACTCCCTGCCAGAACAAGTGGCTCGGGTCAAAATTCGCTCCGATTATATCTCCGACAGCTTCACGCAACTTAAGCAAGGTTCCCGGATTATATACAACAAATCCCGGGTGCATCTCGAATGCAATCTTGTTTATGTTATGACTTTTTGCAAATTCCGCCATGCCTTTCCAATAAGGAATTACCTTTTCTTTCCATTGCCATTCCAGAATTTTTTTATAATCATCCGGCCATGAGCAGGTTACCCAGTTCGGGTATTTTGAATTTTCACAGTCTCCCGGGCACCCCGAAAAACCGACTACGGTATCGACACCCAAGGCTTCCGCTACACATATCGCATTTTTAAACTGTCTGTCATAATCTTCTGCAATATCCTTTTGAGGATGAAGCGGATTTCCGTGGCAGCTGATAGCGGAAATGGAAATGTTATATTTTTCAAAAAGTGCCTTATATGCCGCAATTTTATCCGGATGACCGAGCAGCTCCTCCGGCTTCAAAAATTTATCTCCGGGTGAGCCTCCCGCACCTACTTCCATACAATCCACGCCCAATTCCGACAGATATTTAAGCGCCTCTTCAAGCTCCATATCATATAATACAGGGCACATAACTCCAAGTTTCATTACCAATCACAGCCTTTCTTTATTATTGTCCGAGTGTTTTTAAATACTCTCTGCTGATTTTTGCCGATTCCATAGGTGTTGCGGTCGGGCAGGAATCCTGTTCAACAATCAGATATTCTATTCCCGCCTTTTCGGCAGCTTCCAAAATCGGCTTAAAATCCTGCACACCTTGACCGAGCGGCCGGAATTCGAATGATGATGTCTGCTCGGCAGCTTCGCTGTTGCCCTTATCGTCAATAAGTGCATAAACAGGTCCTGCCGCAAACTTATCACTTACAAAATCCTTTAAATGAAGAAGTTCACTCCTGTCAGCATATTTATTGATATACTCGACAGGGTCATTTCCCGAGTATTTTACCCAACAGGTATCGAGCTCCGCCTGCAAAAGGTCTGCCGGAACAGTCTCATACAGCCAATCCAAAAGGAATTTTCCGTCACGTTTTTCAAATTCAAAATCATGGTTGTGATAACCCATCTGTATTCCGTTTGCTTTAAGTGCCTTTGCAACCTTGATAATTCCCTCAACGGTCTTATCAAAATTCTCCTTTACCGAAAGCTTTTCCTTTTCCATCCATGGAATAACACAGTATTTAACTCCGAGTGTTTTTAAGAAATCTATATTAGTTTTTTCATCCTCTAAAAATACTTCATGTCTTTGATGTACGGAAACGGCTTCAAGTCCGTATTTATCCAAAATCGCTTTTACCTCTTCCGCGCTTTTTCCGAAATATCCGGCAAATTCAACACAGTCATAGCCCATTTCCTTGACTTGCTTTAATGTCAAATCCATGTCTTTTTCCATGTCATCGCGCACCGAATAAAGCTGCAAGCCTATTTTAAATTTTTTCATTTCTGTTCATCCTCTCTGAATAAATTTTCCGATTTATTTCCGCAAATAATTCATTGTCCCAAGCTTTTTAAATATTCTCTGTCTTTTTTTACCGCTTCAATCCGAGAAGCAACGGGTGCTTCATTTTCAACAATCAGATATTCAACACCCGTCTCCTCGGCAGCGGACAGTATCTGCTCAAAATTTTGTACTCCGTCCCCCAGAACGGTAAACTCATAAAGCTTTTTGCCTTTCTCGTCTTCACCGATTGGCTTAAAATCCTTTAAATGAACTATTTTGCTTTTACCCGCATATTTTTTTAAACATTCTCCCGGATTGATGCCCGCTATTTCAACCCAGCCCAAATCAAGCTCGGTCCAAAGCCCCGATACGGTATCAAGCAGCCAATCCATAAGAAATTTACCGTCATATTTAAAAAACTCAAAATCATGATTATGATAACACATTTGTATGCCGTGCTCTTTCAGCATTTCGGCAGTTTCCGATATTTCACTCACCGCATCGCAGAACAACTTACCGCCGGCATGTTTTTCTTTATCCATAAAAGGAATTGCGGAATATTTTAGGCCCAATGTCTCGATAAACTCAACACATTCTTTTTTATTTTTAACAAATTCCGTATAATCACGATGCTCCGACACAGCCTCAAGTCCGTATTTGTCCAAAATTGCCTTTACTTCCTCAGCGCTTTTTCCGAAATATCCGGCAAATTCAACACAATCGTAGCCCATTTCTCTGACTTTTTTCAAGGTCAGCTCCATGTCCTTTTCCATATCCTCGCACACCGAATAAAGCTGCAAACCTATTTTGAATTTTTTCATTAAAACACAGCCCTTTCTTATTCGGGAATTACAATTTCAACTTCCTTGCCAAGCTTTGACGATTTTACCAATCCGTCAATAATTGCCTGGTTGTATATAATTTGCTCTGACGGAACAGGTGAAGGCAGATTGTATTTCAAAGCGTCAAGGAAAGATCTTATCTTTCTTTCAAAATTGCCGTTTCCGTCCGACTCCGTAATCGGAATAACCGTTTCTACCTGATTGCCCGCAACCTCATGATAAATTGTCATAGGTCCGCCAACCGAGCCGTTCCAGCACTCTGTCGAGGGTATTCTGAGTCCGCCCTTTGTTCCCAAGATAAGCGTATCTCCCGCAGTATCCATATTCATAGCCCACGAAATTCTGAAATCGAGTACAATATCGCCTTCAAGTCTTATAAACGCCGCTCCGAAATCGTCAACGCCGAATTTTTGTGCATATTCGGGGTGAGTCGGATAATAATTCGGGTCTGTTCCGAAATATGCCGATTTATAACCCGAAACGGTCAGCGGCTTCGGATAACCTATTGCATTAAGCACCATATCCAACGAATAGCAGCCTATATCTCCGAGTGCTCCTATACCTGCGGTTGCGTCCTCGATAAAGGAGGTTCCGAACGGTGTCGGAATACCTCTTCTTCTTCCGCCGCCTGTCTGAATATAATAAATCTTGCCCAGCTCGCCCGATTCGACAATTTTCTTTATCATTTTCATGTTCGGGTCAAATCTCGGCTGGAAGCCTATCGAAAGTATCTTACCGCTTTTCTTTTCGGCTTTTCTTATTTCAACCGCTTCTTCAATTGTTACGCACATCGGTTTTTCCAAAAGAACATGCACACCTTTTTCAAGAGCGTATATTGCACATTCCGCATGTGTTCTGTTGTAGGTGCATACGCTTACCGCATCAACATCTTCATTATCCAAAAGCTCTTTATGACTGTTGTAAACCCGCGCATTTTCTATACCGTTTTCCTTAAGGAATTTTTCCGCTTTTCCCGGAACCAAGTCCGCCGCACAGGTGATTTCCACATCCGGCATCTTTTTGTAAGCATCAATGTGCGCTTTTGCAATCCAGCCTGTTCCTATAATTCCGACCTTAACCTTTTTGCTTGCGTCCACTTCAAGACTTACTTCTTTTACTTTTTTAAATTCATCCAATACACTTTCCGACATTTCTGTAATCCTCCTAACAAGTTTTTTTAAAAAAACTTTTTAAATTTTACCTAAAGTATAGCATAAAGAGAAAAGTTATGATATAATAAATTTATCAAATAATATCAAATTTTTGTCATCACACAGTTAATTGTAAAATGTTAATTTTACAATTAACAACTGATTCTGTGGGGAGTATCGGGGGTGCCAACCCCTGATTTGTAATCAAAAATGATGACATGTGCGTCATTTTTGGCTGAAATAAAAAGTTTCAACACATAATCCGTCAAATCGGATGGAACTTTTTATTTCTACTCAAGCGTTTTAATTGTGAAACTTTAGTTTTACAATTAGCTATTGTCATCACAAAAAAGGAGTGAATATTATTTATGATTTACGAAGAGAAAAAAATTCTGGAAAACGGACTTCCCGTGCAATTTATATGTCATATACAATATAACAAAAAGGGCGGCTTTATTTCGCCGCATTATCATGACTATATCGAAATAATCTACTCCGTTCACGGAACTAACGAAATTCGGCTCAACGATGCCTGCTATACTTTTTCGACAGGCGACTTGGTGCTTATTAATTCCCGCGACGTCCACAGTATCTCATGCGGTGACGGCTGCTATATTGTTCTGCGCTTTGAGCCTGATCTCCTTTATCGTACTCCTCAGTGTGCTGTTGACTTAAAATATATTCTTCCGTTTGTTTTAAACGGTAAAAACCGTGCCAACATTTTTACAAAGGATATATTAAAAAATTGCGATATTCCGCAAAAAATGTATGAAATTTATGAAGAATACAGCAAAAAAAAATACGGCTACGAGCTTGCGGTAATTAACAATATAAACAGTATTTTTCTTTGGTTTTTAAGATACTGGCACAATAACAACATTGATATTAACCTGAATACAGCCGCGCACGAGGGTGCCGCAATCAAGCTGCAAAAGGTTCTCAAATACGTCGAAGAAAACTACAACACCGACATAACCGCCGAAAATATGGCTCATTTGTGCAATATGAGCTACAGCTATTTTTCGAGAATTTTCAAAAAAATTATGAAGAAAAGCTTTTCCGAATATCTTACATATATAAGAGTAAACGAGGCGGAAAAGCTTTTGGCGACCTCGGATATGAATATCACCGAAATAGCAATGGACGTAGGCTTTTCCTCCTCCAGCTATTTCATTCAGCAGTTTAAAAAAGAAAGAGTTATTTCGCCGAAACAGTACCGCAAAAATTTTGAGGCATCAAAATAACAGTGTCACAAAATCAATAAGGAGCAATTCGCCGCATTTTTATACAAAATAGAAAAACTTTTATATAATATTGCAAATTTTATTGCAATTGTCAAAAGTATTTGTTATAATATCGATAACATTTAATATTATTTTGTTGTACCAAGGAGATGAGATTATGAATTTTCATGCAGCTTTGTTAAAAGAAGACATTGTAATAAAAAAACTCTATACCGTCCATTATTTTGAATTTTCCAAAGAATACAAATTTATAGGCGAAAAGCACGATTTTTGGGAAATGGTATATGTTGACAAGGGCGAAGTTACCGTAACGGCAGGCGATAAACAAATTGCTCTGAAGCAAGGCAGTGCTGTTTTTCATAAGCCGAACGAATGGCACAATATTTGCGCCGACGGTAAAACCGCGCCGAATATTGCTATAGTAACATTCGAATGCAATTCGGAAGCAATGCGCTTTTTCTGCGATAAAACGCTTTCTGTAGGTCAAATGCAGAAAACACTTCTTTCCAAAATAATTGCCGAATATTCAAATGCTTTTTCATCTCCGTTAAACGACCCGTTTACAAATCAGCTGAAAAGCAACAAAAATCCGGCGTTCGGAGCCAAACAGCTCATAAAGTGCTACCTTTGCGAGCTTTTAATTTCTTTTATAAGAAATGATTCTCATATAGTGCAAAAATCTCTTTCAAACATTAACTATTCAAGCTCTGTACTGAATATACTGATTAGTTATATGAATAACCATATATCCGAAAATATAACGCTTGACGAGCTTGCCGACATATGCGGAGCAAGCAAAAAAACAATCGAAAATACTTTCCGTCAGAATATCGGAAAAAGTGCCATAGAATATTTTATTTACTTAAAAATTGAAAAGGCAAAAAAATATCTGCGTGAAGAAAACTATAATATAACGCAAATTGCCGAGCTTTTGGGATATGCGAATATACATTATTTTTCAAGACAATTCAAAAAAGTCACCGG
>CAKSJU010000070.1 GCA_934463455.1 uncultured Clostridia bacterium
GTTAAATTCTATTCATTAAATTTTATTCCGGTTTATTTTCATCTGTTGGCTCGAAATCACTGCAGCAGACACGACAAGGCTGATATTTCGATTTATCTGCTTCTTCATATGTAAGTGCAATTAAATTGCTTTTTCCTTTTATATACATGCAGTTGTAACGGTGAAATTTCGCACCGCTTGTCGATACATACAGCATATTCGGGTCATCTGTTTTAACACCGTTCAAGGTGGTTGTAACGGCTGCGGGATTTGCAGCCGGAATTCGCCGATGTGATACACTGTAATGCAGACCGCTTACAACTAACACTCCTATTATCGCAAACAATGAAAGCAGATATAAAAGAGTATGTTGCTTCAAGCTGATAAAAAGCTTGACATAAAGCGGAGGGTGCAGTACATAATGCGTAAATTCATTGGCAAAAAATTCGTCGGCGGTATCAGCTTCGCCGGGACACACTATGTCCATCGAATTTCTTATTATATGACCGAGTTCATGAGTAAGAAGCTTGAACTGCATATCTTCGGAAAAGTCTTCGCGAATGAATACAACCTTCACTTCTTTGCCACAGTACAAAAAAGAATTAACCGTTGCGGCAAAATCCGTAACTTTCAAATCCGAAAGGAGCTTTTCAACATCTTTCGAATTGCATAAATGACTGTAATATACTATTTTATATCCGAAGTCATTGATTTTAGCTTTAATCATGTTTAAATTAGGCTTGCTTGTTTTAAGACTGTATAAAAGCTTTGATGAAAGTTCGCAAGGCGCGTTATTGGACATTGTTATTATCCTCCAGTATCTTTTTGAGAGTGGATTTTGCATCCGCTTCTTCAGAAGAATGCCCGCCGGATTTTTTCATGCCGCCGAATGCCGCAATATATTCTTCTTCGGAGGAAGAATTGCAGCGTACATATTCTGCGCGCGTGATTGCATCAACGGTATGTTGTCCAAAATCATCAAGGTAAGAATACATATTCAAAAGTTCTAAGCTTCTGTCGTTTAAAACAAACGGTTTTTCACCGCTGTAGTCAATATTAAGCGCTTTGCACATTTTATTTATAATAGCAAAGGAAGCATTGCCGAGGATGGGACGGCTTAATATTGTTGTAAGAGATGTCGCCGGTAAGCCGATATGAGCGGCAAATTTGCGTATGCTTTTGTAGTTCTTTTTAATCTCTTTATTCATTAATTCTATAAGTTCATCCATTTTTCGTTCACCTCTTTTATTATTT
The DNA here is from genome assembly GCA_934463455.1 of uncultured Clostridia bacterium. Taxonomy (GTDB): domain Bacteria; phylum Bacillota; class Clostridia; order UBA1381; family UBA1381; genus CAKSQL01. Next base: position 1,234 of record CAKSJU010000070.1, read on the forward strand.
TACAAAATATTTTATAAAATGTCAATATCTTTGGAAAAAATGTTTATTTTTTTATAAATTAATGTTGATTTATTTTTTATATTGTGATATAATTGGCATATAAACCAATTATATACATATACTGTAGAATATTTGCTTTGCGGAAAGGAGGAAGCATATGACAAGAAGATACAACAGTGAAGAGTCGAAGCAGCGTATTTTATCGGCTTGTGTAAAGTTGTTTATCGAACAAGGGTATCATAATACAACATTGGCGGAAATTTTGAAAGAGGCGGATGTTACCAGCTCGACATTTCAAAATATTTTTCACACTAAAGACGGCGTTTTGCTTGATTTGACGGAATTTATGTTTGACAGTCAGTTTAAAGCGGCACGGAGCATGGGCACAAAAAGTTTAAAACCGGTTTATATTTATGCTGTGGAAACATCTATTCAAATGACGCTTGCGGAGCTCAACGAAAATTTAAGGGATGTTTATGTGGAAGCATATTCGAACGAGCAGACGGCGGAGTATATTTTTGAAAGAACATCAACGGAGCTTTGCAAAATATTTGCGGAATATAATCCGGAATTATCCGAAAGCGAATTTTATGAAATGGAAATAGGAACTGCGGGGATAATGCGCAATTACATGTACAAACGCTGCGATAAGTATTTTACACTTGAAAAAAAGCTGGAACGATTTCTAAATATGAGTTTAAAGGCGTACAATGTTCCCGAAGCGGAAATAAAAGAAATTATTTCATTCGTACTCGGAATAGATATACGAAATGCGGCAGACAATATTATGCAGGAATTGTTCAAATCGCTTGCGGTGCATTTTGAATTTGAGTGGAAATAAAGAAAATAAATTTTTGGAGGATTATCTCATGAAACTAAATAAAAAATTTTTATCGGTTGTTCTGTCACTGACGATGTGTGTCGGCATAATTTTACCGTGTACTGCGGCAAAGGCAGCGGAAGCCGTGACATTTGAAATTGTTGACAGCGTAGGAACGATAGGCAGTAACAATGAAACTCCGGATAAATTGATTGACGGAAATAAATCTACAAAATGGGGTGTGCACTACTCTACAGGAGATGTTGTGTCCGTAACAATAAAAGCGTCCAAGAAAATTACCGTCTGCGGATATTCGCTGACAACCGGTACGGATAACAAAACATATACGGGACGAAACCCAAAGGATTGGAACTTATACGGATGTAATGACTATGACGAGGATAATAAGACGGGAACGTGGGGAGCACCTATTGATGTCAGGACAGATGACAGTATTTTGCCTGACAGAAATAAGGAAACCTTTACATATTATTTTGAAAACGAAACCGCATATTCCTACTACAAATTTGAAGTTACGGCAAATAAAGGCGCAGATTATATGCAGCTTTCTGAGATAGAATTTCTTTATTATGCCGAAGGCGAGGTTATGTTTACCGGCGTTGACGGGAAAAATACTATCAGTCATGAAGGCTACAGCAATCTGTTTGATAAAAGAAAAAGCAGAGGAAACTTTTCAAAATGGTGCGTTGCTGTTGAAGACGGTGCCTATGTTGTAGCAAAAGCCGCAAAATCGACAGTTGTTACGGGATATACATTTACAACCGGAAACGATACCGATACTTCTCCGTACCGAAATCCGAGAAGCTGGGTTCTTATGGGCAGTAATGATTATAATGAGGATACCAAGGAAGGCCGATGGGATAAGCTGCACAGTATGACTAATGATATTACCATGGAGGGAAAGAGTTTTACTCCGTACAGCTTTGAGTTTGAAAACAGTACAAAATATCAGTACTATAAGCTTGTTATTAATGAAAGCTGGGGAGACGACCTGGTTCAGCTTTGTGAATTGGAATTTTCCTGCTCTGACTGCGAACATGTTTTTGAATATATTAATGTCCCCGAGTCGAAATGTACGGAAGTTGTCCATATATATATGAAGTGCAGCAAATGTGCTGAGGAACTCGATGTTATAACCCCGGCTCTCGGACATTCCCCGTCAGAGGACTCTCTTATCTGTTCGAGATGTAATGCAGAGCTTTGCGCAAAAGCGGATGAAATGTACTATGAGGATATAGAGAACGCGGTGAAATGGGCAGTGCACGGCGGTACGGTTACGCTGCTTGATAATGCAAATATTGACGGAACTGTAATCATCAAAAAGGATGTTACGGTTGATTTGAACAATCATACATTGACGCAAATTGGCACCGGCAGTATTTTTGAGGTTGCCAGTTACACCTTCACCTTAACCGATTCGGAGGGAGGCTCCGGAGAAATTATGAACGGCAATGCAGCAAACGGCGGAGGTGTGCATGTAAAAGGCGGCAGATTTGTTATGAAGGGCGGCAGAATATCAAATTGCACAGCAACCGGTAACGGCGGAGGTGTTGCGGTTGAAGAAAAATGCCGTTTCGATATGGAGGGAGGCACAATTGCAGGTTGTACTGCAAATGAAAACGGCGGCGGTATATATGCTGCACCAAATTCAACGCTGAATATAAGCGGAGGTACGGTTGTTTATTTAAATCGTGCACTTAAAGCCGGAGGCGGAATATATGCAGGCGCGGGGCTGAATGTTGACAGCAATCCTCAGATATACGCAAACTCCGCCGGAGACGGAAATTACGAAGCTGCAAACAACATCTATTTAAAGTCCGGCGCAAAAATTTCGGGAAGTCTTAAAGAAACGGTTTCACCGCCGATGCTTAATGTAACGCTTGAAAATAAGGAACAGGAAATTACAAATACTTTTGAAAATGATTGCAGCGAATACATATCATCTGATGATAAAAACTACTATGTTGTATATGATGCACAAAGCAAAACTCATAAGCTGGAGAAATTCTGCATTGTAACATTTGATTATAATGCAGGTGATTACACTCGCTCTGAACAATTACGTAAGGGTGAGGTGGTTTCAGAGCCTATGGAGCTTGTACCAAAAGAGGGCTGCAACTTCCGCGGCTGGTATAAAGACGGAATGAGATATGATTTTACAAAGCCGGTCAATGAGGATATTACTTTGACAGCAGAATGGACGGAAATCGGAAAACCTATTATAACACTGACAACGGATACTTGTATTGTATCGGGACTTGACGGAACGGGAGTGCTTTATATTGCAAGCTACGGAGAAAAAGGACTTATCGGCGTGGTAAAAATTCCGATAAGCAAGGCTGCCGAAATAAAGCTTGCGGATACATCGCTTAATATGACTAATGCTGTTAAAATGTCGGCATTTCTCTGGAGCGATGACGCAACCGAAACTAATGCAATGGTGCCGCTGTGCGAAAGAGATTGCATAGGTCTGTAAATAAAAAAAACGGTGTATTTTATTACACCGTTTTTTTTATTTAGGGTCAAATAAACGCACAGAACATCTTTGTTCTTTATTGCTTAGGCTTTGTTTACAGAACCGAACAGTTCCATTTTTTCTTTAACAATTGTCTTTATTGCTTCCGCACCGGGAGCTAAAAGCTTTCTCGGGTCAAAGCCTTTACCCTGGAGGTCTTTGCCTTCTTCGATATATTTACGAGTTGCTTCCTGGAAATACAGCTGACACTCGGTATTTACGTTGATTTTTGCAACTCCGAGAGAAATCGCTTTTTTAATCATGTCTGCGGGGATACCGGTACCGCCGTGGAGAACGAGCGGAAGGTCGCCGATGAGAGCCTTTGTTTTTGCAAGTGCGTCAAAATCAAGACCTTTCCAGTTAGCGGGATATTTTCCGTGGATATTGCCGATACCTGCTGCAAGGAAATCAACGCCCAAGTCGGCAATAGCTTTACATTCATTTGGGTCGGCAATTTCGCCTGCGCCGATAACTCCGTCTTCTTCGCCGCCTATTGAGCCTACTTCAGCTTCAATTGAGATACCTTTTTCATGACATACTTTAACCAATTCTCTTGTTTTTTCAATATTTTCCTCAATCGGATAATGAGAACCGTCAAACATTATTGAAGAGAAGCCTGCTTCGATACATTTGTAGCAGCCATCGTATGTTCCGTGGTCAAGATGAAGAGCTACGGGAACAGTTATATTCATTTCTTCAACCATTGCTTTAACCATTGCGGAAACCGTTTTAAAACCGGTCATATATTTTCCGGCGCCTTCGGATACGCCGAGGATTACCGGAGAATTGTTTTCCTGTGCAGTTTGAAGAATGGATTTTGTCCATTCAAGGTTATTGATGTTGAATTGTCCGACAGCATATTTTCCTGCTACCGCTTTTTTTAACATTTCTGTTGCTGAAACTAACATTGTTAATTTCCTCCTTTATAAATTTGTTGAGGGCAATTTAAAAATTGCCTATTTATTATATTGGCAAAAGCCATATATTAAACTATTTTTTCAGCTCTATAAATTCCGTTTCCAAAAGGATGTCATATTCTTCCTCGGTTGTCGGAATAAGCTTTTTTGCTCCGCATTTTCCGCACACAAGCATAATTCCGTTGCTGACCGGTTCGGGAATAATATTTGTGCTTCCGCAGGAACAAACAATCAAGCCGTCCTCCTGCATTTCCTGAAGTCTGAGCAAAATTTCATACAAGAGCGGAACATCTTCGGCAAAATCTTCTTCCATATCGGAGAACATTTCCTCTTGCTGTTTTACCGCTTTTTTTATATTATCGGAATTTCCGATAAAAAACAAATCAAAATTTGTCTGATTGCATTTAAAAGCAAAATAATCTCTTTGCCAGAAGCTTGATTTGTTAATCGTAAAATCATGTCTGTCACCGCAAAAGGGACAGGAAAGAGAAATTTTATACTTGTCATGGTATTCGGATATACATCCGATACATTTTTTGCATTTTTTATCTCCGCATAAAAGCTCAAACGATTTTATTCCGGAAAAATCAAATATATTTAATTTTCGTTCTGTTACCATAGAACATTCCGGGCATATATATGCGACGGATTGATTTAGTTTTTGTATCATGTTAAAAACTCCGTTAAATGCCTATTTTATTTTCTCTGGCATAAAAGAATAAGTATTGCTGCGCAAAACCGCCGAGCTCTCCGAAATGAGCTTTTGCATATTCGGAAAGTGTCTTTATTCCTTGCGGATTGCCGCCGAAATAGCAGTATTCCATTATACGCTTCATCCAGACATCGATGGGGAAACAATCATATTTCCTAAGTCCGAAAAGAAGTACGCAGTCGGCAACCTTATTTCCGACACCGTTTATTCTCATAAGAATATTTTTTGCTTCGGCAGAAGAAATTTCGCAAAGGTGTTCGGCTGTCATTTCAGGGTCGAAAAGAAATTTTTTTGCTGCGTCAAGTATGTATTTGTCACGAAATCCCGCTCTTATAACACTGAGGTCTTCCAAGCTGAGGGAGGCGGTTTTTTCGGGAGTCGGAAAAGCATAGTATGTATTTCCCATATAATTTATTTCCTCGCCGAAATTTTTGCAAAATAGCTCAACTATTTTTTTTATTCTGGGTATATTATTCGAAGCCGAAATTATAAAAGAAACAAGACATTCCCATAAATCCTGCCGCAGAAGTCTTATACCCAAGCCGTATTCAAAAGCTTCTTTCAGGTTTGAATCCGCTTTCAGCGATTTTCGTATTTCGGAATAGTTTCTGCCGAGATCAAAATAATCATACCAAATAGCTCTGAAATCTTTTTCATTTGTGTTAAAAAGAATTATTTTATCTTCCGTCTGCGATATTTTCAGTGCTTTTTTTGCGGCAACGCCGATATAGCTGCCGTCCTCCATGCAATTCCAGCGGAAGCACTGACCGCATTCAAAAATATCCGACAATTTAAAATCGTTAATGTTTTCCAATATCAAATTGTTATTTTCCTGCCTTATATTCATAACACAAGTACAACCTGTCATTTTTTTATAGGAAAAATAAAATTATCCGAGCCGCGCAATAAAGCGGCACAGAATTCAATCCCATAAAATTATTATACCACATTAATTCGTCTATATCAACAAAAAAATAAAAAATTTGTAAAAATCGTAGACTTAAAAGGCATGTTTGTGATATACTATATACATATTTGTGAAAGGATTGACGAAAAATGACAGATAAAGAATTTTACGAAAAAATAACATATAAGCCGAAGTGTGTATATGACGAGTTAAATTCAGATGAAACAAAACAGATGATTGACTTGTGCGAAAAATACAAAAGCTTTTTGGACGCGGGAAAAACCGAAAGGGAATGTGTTAAAGAAGCGGAAAAAGCAGCCTTGGAAAACGGTTTTTGTAAAATAGAGGATTTGGATTCTCTTAAGCCGGGCGACAGGGTATATACAATTAACCGCGGTAAAAATATTATGCTTTGCGTTATTGGTGAAGAAAAGCTTGAAAAGGGGCTTAACATTGTGGGCGCGCATATAGATTCGCCAAGATTGGATTTGAAACAAAATCCGCTTTTTGAAAGCTGCGGTCAGGCACTTTTAAAAACGCATTATTACGGCGGAATAAAAAAATATCAATGGACTGCAATGCCGCTTGCACTTCACGGGGTTGTAATAACCAAAAGCGGTGAAAAAATTGACGTTTCAATCGGCGAGAAGGATACCGACCCTGTATTTTGTGTGACAGACCTTTTGCCGCATTTGGCAAAGGATCAAATGTCGAAAAAGCTTTCCGAGGGTATTGAGGGAGAAGCACTTAACATTCTTGTGGGCGGCATACCGGTATCGGAGGATGTATCGGATAAAGTAAAGATGAAAATATTAAGTATTTTAAATACCTTGTACGGCATTTGCGAAAAGGATTTTGTCAGCGCGGAATTGGAAGCCGTTCCGGCATTTAAAGCACGTAATGTAGGCTTCGACGAAAGCTTTGTCGGTGCTTACGGGCAGGATGACCGAGTATGTGCGTTTACCGCGCTTGAAAGCATATTGAATACCGACAAGCCGCAAAAAACCGCGGTATGCCTTTTGGTTGACAAGGAAGAGATAGGCTCGGTTGGAAATACCGGTATGCTGTCGTCGTTTTTTGAAATGACGGTTGCCGAAATGCTGGAAAAACAAAACGGAACATTTTCAATGACCTTATTTAATAAAGCCATAAGAAATTCCGCATGCCTTTCGTCAGATGTGGGCGCGGCTGTAGACCCGAATTATGAGCAGGTGTCGGAAAAGAACAATGCTGCTTTTGCGGGACACGGTATGGTGCTTATGAAATATACCGGAGCAAGAGGAAAATCCGGGGCAAGCGACGCTTCGGCTGAATTTGTGGCAGAGGTTGCAAGAATATTCGATTCGGAAAATGTAATCTGGCAGACCAGCGAGCTGGGCAAGGTTGACCAGGGAGGCGGCGGAACAATCGCAATGTATATAGCTAATCTGAATATGGACGTTATAGATTGCGGAGTACCGGTTTTGAGCATGCACTCTCCGTTTGAAGTAACTGCAAAAAGCGATATTTATATGGCATATAAATCTTATTTGGCATTTTATAAAAACAGATAAAAAATAAATGAAAAAATTCTGTCTGATAAGGCAGAATTGCCGCGGCATACGGATTGTTTTAACAGTTAATTGTGAAACTGCGGTTTCACAATTAACTGATTTGTAAAATAGCTAATTGTAAAACTAAAGTTTCACAATTAAAACGCTTGAGTAGAAATAAAAAGTTCCATCTGATTTAATAAATTTTAAGTTGAAACTTTTTATTTCAGCCAAAAATGACGCACATGTCGTCATTTTTGATTGCGAATCAAGGGTTAGCACCCTCGATACTCCCCACAAAAGCAGTTATTAATTGTAAAATTCACATTTTACAATTAACTAGATTTGTAAAATTGAAGGAGATAAAAATGATATTGCGCAACGGAGCGATAGGAAAAAGTTACATAGTTAAAGAACTGAATTTGCCGAAAGAGGCAGAAAGACGGTTGGAAATATTGGGAATGACCGAAAACACAAGTATTGATGTTGTTAATAAGAAAAAATCGGGAAGTATGATAATAAGGATAAGAGGTACAAGATTTGCAATAGGCAGAGGATTTTCCGAAAAGATAACGGTGACGGAGGAGTGAAAATAAATGGATGAATTACATGTTGCTTTTGTCGGTAATCCAAACTGCGGAAAAACCACCCTTTTCAATGCTTATACCGGAGCAAAACTGAAAGTGGCGAATTGGCCGGGTGTTACGGTTGAAAAAAAAGAAGGACATATGCAATTTCATGAAAGCAGATACAAGCTTGTGGATTTGCCCGGAACATATTCTCTTACTTCATATACCATGGAGGAAAAGCTTACAAGACAGTATATTTTCGATGATGATGTCGATGTTATCATAGATGTTGCGGACGCGTCTTCTCTTGAGAGAAATTTGTATCTTACAATTCAACTCATAGAATTGGGCAAACCTGTAGTTCTTGCTCTTAATATGATGGATATTGTTGAAGAGAGGGGCATGGAAATCGATATGCACCGATTACCCGAAATGCTCGGTATTCCTGTAGTGCCGGTATCGGCAAGGAAGAGGACAGGGCTTGAAGTTTTGATGCACGCGGTTGCTCACCACAAGGATACTCCCGCACATGGTTTTGAACATCATCACAGCAGCGGAAAACACATACATAAGCATCACGATGAATATGTAATGGTATATTCGGATGAAATGGAGGATAAAATTGATATCGTTTCCGAACGTCTTAAGGAAAGTTATCCGGAAATAAAAAATTGCCGTTGGCATGCGATAAAAATTATGGAGCAGGATGATGAAATATGCCAAAAATATCCTATCCGAACAGATGATATATTTGATAAAAACTATGAAGCCGAATTTATTAATCAAAGGTATGATTTTATTGATGAAATAATGAAAGAGGTTATGGTTAATAAGGAAGAAAAAAGCTTGTTTACCGATAAGATAGATGCGGTCGTAACTCACAGAATATGGGGCGTACCGGTATTTTTACTTATAATGGCGGCGGTATTTTTCCTCACTTTTACAGTAGGGGATTGGCTTAAAGGATACTTTGAAACGGCACTCGGATTTTTTTCCGAAACATGTGAAAACGCATTATCGGCAATGGGTGCCGGAGCAGTGCTGAAGTCGTTGATTGTAGATGGAATAATTGCCGGAGTGGGCGGAATATTGACTTTTTTACCGAACATATTTATATTGTTTCTTGCATTGGCATTTCTTGAAGACAGCGGTTATATGTCCAGGGTGGCATATGTTATGGACGGAATTATGGGAAAAATCGGTCTTTCGGGAAGAGCGTTTATTCCTATGCTGCTCGGTTTTGGCTGCACTGTCCCGGCTGTAATGGCTTCGCGGGCGTTGGAAGATCCGAGAGATAAAATCAGGACAATACTTGTAACTCCGTTTATGTCGTGCAGTGCAAGATTGCCGATATATGTCTTGCTATCCCAAATGTTTTTCGGAAAATATGCAATGATAGCCGCTTATTCGATGTATGTCGGCGGTGTTGCAATTGCAATTTTAATTGCGCTTATTATTGAAAAGTTTTCGAAAGATAAGCAGATACATACACTTCTTATCGAGCTTCCGGAATATAAAACTCCGAATGCGCGTACAATAGCGATATATGTTTGGGATAAAGTGAAAGATTATCTTACGAAAGCGGGAACAACTATCTTTGTTGCGTCAATTATGCTTTGGTGTTTGCTTAACTTCAATATGCACGGAATGACAACGGATATGTCGAAAAGCTTTGCGGCATCAATCGGGAGATTTATATCGCCTGTGCTGGCAACTGCGGGATTGGGAAGCTGGCAGCTTTCGGTTGCGCTTATTTCGGGTATTGCGGCAAAGGAAGTGGTTGTATCGAGTCTTTCGGTACTTTACGGAATTGCAAATGTATCCTCTCAGGAAGGAATGACCTCACTTGCAGCACTTTTGGGAGAGAGCGGATTTAACGCAGTAAATGCTTATTCGATGATGCTATTCTGCCTTTTGTATATTCCATGTATTGCATCAATTGCTACAATCAGACGTGAGACTGCTTCAACAAAACAGACAATTATGTCAATTGTACTTAATTTGGGTACGGCATGGGTTGTAAGTACAATTTTTTACCAGATTTTCTCAAGGATCTTTTAACGGAGGACTGTTATGGTTGCTGAAATTATAATAGGTACATTAATTGCCGCTTACAGTATATTTTTAATTGTGAGAAGAATAAAAAAGATAAAAAAAGGCGAATGGTGCGATTGCGATAATTGCTCCGGATGCGGAAAAAGAAAAGAGGATAAATAGATGCAGCTGCAATGGTATCCGGGTCATATGGCTAAAACCCGAAGACTGATAGAAGATAATTTAAAGCTTGTGGACGTGGTTGTGGAAATAACGGACGCAAGAATTCCGTTTTCGTCGAGAAATCCTTGCTTTGATGATATTCTCGGGAAGAAACCACGGTTGGTTGTACTGAATAAGAGCGATTTGGCAGATAAAGCGGTAACAAAAATGTGGTTGGATTGGTATAAAAAAAATAACATTCGGGTTATCCCGATAAG
>CAKSJU010000071.1 GCA_934463455.1 uncultured Clostridia bacterium
GGGGCAATATAAGTCAAGACTTTTTACAATTTTTTTAAAAATATTTAAAAATAAATATACATTTTCGGTTGCCTGATAAATCCTTTATTTTTGGAACAAAAAAATTTACATTACCGATAATTTGAGAAATGACGACATGTGCGTCATTTTTTGCTGAAATAAAAAGTTTCAACCTACAATCTGTTAAATCGGATGGAACTTTTTATTTCTACTCAAGCATTTTAATTGTGAAACTTTAGTTTTACAATTAGCTAAAAATATAATAATTAACAGGGGTTAAATTACAGTGCGTTTGTTTTTTTTGCGGCGCACTTTTATTTGTGCGTTTTTTTTAGTTTTTGCGGTAGAATTTGTTAAAAATAAAACAAAACTACTAAAAAAACCCAAGAAATTCTAACAGGCATTGCATTTTTTAAACTTTGTGGTAAAATGATAATGGGGTAAATTTTGGACTTTATTCGGTAAAGATTTGGCAAAGCCTTGAAAATACTTGTTTTTGGGGTATTTTTCGGGTTTTATTGTTATAATAACGAAAAAAGGTTTTAATTTATCTTCTTACATTAAAATTTTTTTTATACGTTTAAAAACGTATAAAAGATATATATATTAAAATTAATGTAAAAACAACAATATCCGAAAGGAGGCATAATTTTATGAATCAGGTAGTTGATAACCTCTACGTGGTGTTTCTCGGAATGGGAACCGTATTTATCGGACTTATTTGTTTGGTGCTTATTTGCATGCTGATGAGCTCGATTATACGTAAATTTAATGTCGGTGAAACCGAGACGGAAAAGCCTGCGGCTCCGGCAGCGGTACAGCCTGCGGTGTCTATTGCGGACAGACAGGCAATAATAGCGGCTTCTTGTGCGGTGATAGCGGAAGAGCTCGGTGAGGACGTAAAGAATATAAAGGTAGTTTCCTTTAAAAGAATGTAAATTTAATTGAACAGTATTGAAAGGATGGAAAAAAATGAAAAAGTATAAAGTAAATGTAAACGGAACAGATTATGAAATAGGTATAGAATTAATGAGCGAAACAGAAGCTTCTGCCGCAAAAACTCAAAGTGCTCCGGCACAGGCTCCGGCTGCCGCAAAGGCTGCTTCGGGTGCGGGAGAACAGGTAAAATGCCCGATGCCGGGAACAATTCTCGATGTAAAGGTATCGGAAGGACAGAACGTAAAAACAGGCGATGTTCTTATGATTTTGGAAGCAATGAAGATGGAAAACGAAATTATGGCTCCCTGCGACGGACAGGTTACATCTGTTGTTGCAAAAGGTACATCCGCTCAAACCGGCATGATTTTGTGCACAATAAAGTAATTTGATTACGAAATTTAATTTGAGAGGATGTAGAAATAAATGGAAGCAGTTATAAACTTTTTACAGCAGACGGGATTTTATATGATTGCACAAAATCCCATGAATTTGATTATGATTGTTGTTGCATGCTTTCTGCTTTATTTGGCAATTGTTAAGCAATTCGAACCGCTTTTGCTTATGCCGATAGCTTTTGGTATGCTTTTGACAAATCTGTTCGGAGCAGATATGTTCCATGAGGAATATTTTGCCGGAGGACATGTAAACTGGGGATATTTTACAGGAAGCATGGTTTTGGAAAGCGGTGCTACTCCGGGGCTTATAGATTATTTATACTTAGGCGTTAAGCTTGGAATTTATCCTTGTCTTATCTTCCTCGGAGTCGGAGCTATGACCGATTTCGGTCCGCTCATCGCAAATCCGAAGAGTCTTATTTTGGGCGCAGCGGCACAGCTGGGTATATTTATTGCATTTATCGGTGCTTTGGCTATGGGAAACCTTTTCACTCCCGAACAAGCGGCATCAATAGGTATTATCGGCGGTGCGGACGGACCTACGGCAATATTTGTTACTTCGCGGCTTGCTCCCGAGCTTTTGGGGCCTATAGCGGTTGCGGCTTATTCGTATATGGCATTGGTTCCGGTAATTCAGCCTCCGATTATGAGGGCACTTACTTCAAAAGAAGAAAGATGTATCGTAATGAAGGAGCTTCGCCCTGTTTCTAAAACAGAGAAAATTATATTCCCGATAATAGTTACAGTATTCGTATTTTTCATTGTTCCGTCAGCTACTCCGTTGGTAGGCTGTCTGATGCTTGGAAATCTTATGCGGGAGTCGGGAGTTGTGGACAGAATTTCAAAGACTGCACAAAATGAACTTATGAATATTGTTACAATATTCCTCGGAGTATCGGTCGGTGCTACCGCAACGGCAAAAACCTTCCTTTCAATGCAAACTCTCGGCATACTTGTAATGGGTGTTGCCGCATTTGCGATAGGTACTGCGGGCGGAGTACTCTTGGCAAAGCTTATGAATTTGTTCTTAAAGCAAAAAATAAATCCGTTAATCGGATCGGCAGGTGTTTCAGCAGTTCCTATGGCTGCCCGTGTTTCGCAGGTTGTCGGACAAAAGGATAATCCGTCAAACTTTTTGCTTATGCACGCTATGGGCCCGAATGTTGCGGGAGTTATCGGCTCGGCGATTGCCGCAGGTGTTTTACTGTCGGTATTCTATTAATTGAAAGGACGGATTATTAATGAGTAAATTATTAATTACAGATACTATTCTGCGTGACGCTCATCAATCGCAGGCGGCTACTCGTATGAAAACCGAGGATATGATTCCGGCATGCGAGATTTTGGATAACATCGGTTACTGGTCGATTGAGTGTTGGGGCGGAGCTACGTTTGACGCATGTATGAGATTTCTAAATGAAGATCCGTGGGAACGTTTGCGTACGCTTAAGAAGCATATGCCGAAAACAAAGCTTCAAATGCTTTTCCGCGGTCAAAATATTCTTGGATATAAGCATTATGCCGACGACGTTGTTGAAGAATTTTGCAAAAAATCCATTGAAAACGGAATTGACGTTGTAAGAGTATTTGATGCGCTTAATGATAAAAGAAACCTTGAGGCGTCAATCAAATTCGTAAACGAATACGGCGGCTGGTGCGAAGCAGCTATTTCATATACTGTCAGCCCGGTACACAATACGGATTATTTTGTAAAATTGGCATGCGATTTGGAAAAGATGGGAGCTAAATCAATTTGTATAAAAGATATGGCAAACCTTTTGCTTCCTTATGACGCATATAATCTTGTTAAAAAGCTTAAAGAAAATATAAGCGTTCCCATACACCTGCATACGCACAATACCGCAGGTACCGGCGATATGACGAATCTTATGGCGGCGCAGGCGGGAATAGATATTGTTGACTGTGCGCTTTCACCTTTGGCAAACGGTACGTCAAATCCGTCTACCGAAGCTATGGTAGCAACGTTAAAAGGTACTGAAAGAGATACGGGTCTTGACCTTGAACAATTAAGTAAGGCAGCGGCTCATTTCAGAGGTGTGGCAGATAAATTAAAGAAAGAGGGCATACTTGACCCGAAAGTGTTGAATGTTGACCCGAATGCACTTTTGTATCAGGTTCCGGGCGGAATGCTTTCAAACCTTATTTCGCAGCTTAAGCAAGCAAATGCCGAGGATAAATATTATGAGGTTTTGGCAGAAGTGCCGAGAGTAAGAAAAGACTTCGGTTATCCTCCGCTTGTTACACCGACCAGCCAGATTGTCGGAACTCAGGCAGTGCTTAATGTGCTCATGGGAAGATATAAAATGATTACCAAAGAGTCAAAAGGACTTTTAAAGGGTGAGTACGGTCAGCTTCCGGGTGAAGTTAATGAAGAAGTAAGAAAGACCGCAATCGGAAATGAAGAGGTTATCACTTGCCGTCCGGCGGATCTTTTAAAACCGGAGCTTCCGAAATATCGTGAAGAAGCAAAAGGAATTGCAAAATCCGAAGAGGATGTGCTGAGTTATGCACTTTTCCCGCAGGTTGCAAAAAAATTCTTTGAATTCAGAGACAACGGCGGAAAAGCCGAAGAAAAACCGGCAGACCCAAATGCGGTAAGAGAATTGTTTGTAAAGGACATTTCACAATAAACAAAAGAAGCGCTGAAGTTAAAAGCTTCAGCGCTTCTTTTGTTTTGAAAATGTTTTCTCAATATTCATTTTATCGAACTTCATGTGTTCGATTGAGGAGGATAACATAAGAATAATATGTTATTTTTGGTTGTTGTTCTGCTGGTTGTTTTGCTGATTATTTTGTTGATTGTTGTTCTGCTGGTTGTTTTGCTGATTGTTTTGTTGGTTGTTGTTCTGCTGATTATTTTTATTGCTCATTATTATCACTTCCTTTCAAAGATAGTCTTGCCTTATTTTCAAAAAATATACATTTTTGTTTTTCTGATTTACAAAAGGACAATAATGTGATAATATATATGTATATACTGTGATTTAAAATGAAATGGGAGATAGTAATGAAAAAAGCGGTCATAGGAATTCTCGCGCATGTCGATTCGGGAAAAACAACGCTTTCGGAAGCGATTTTATATACGTCCGGAATGATTGGGAAACTCGGGAGAGTAGATCACGGGGACGCTTTTTTGGATACGGATACTATTGAAAAGGACAGAGGGATAACTATATTTTCGCATCAGGCGGTAATAAAGACGGACAGCGCGGAGTATATGCTTTTGGATACTCCGGGGCATGTGGATTTTTCTGCGGAAACGGAGAGGACTCTGGGGATTTTGGATTATGCGATTTTAACAGTGAG
The DNA here is from genome assembly GCA_934463455.1 of uncultured Clostridia bacterium. Taxonomy (GTDB): domain Bacteria; phylum Bacillota; class Clostridia; order UBA1381; family UBA1381; genus CAKSQL01. The sequence goes on from CAKSJU010000071.1 coordinate 4,662, forward strand.
CGGTACGGAGGGGATTCAAAGCCATACCGAAACTCTTTGGAAGCTGCTTGAGCTTTATAATGTGCCGACATTTATTTTTGTAAATAAAATGGATATAGCCGAGAAGAAAAAAGAGCGGCTTATGGAAGAAATAAGAGAAAAATTCGGGAACGGATGTATTGACTTTTCTTCTCGTGACGAAAAATTTTATGAGGACGCGGCACTTTCGGATAAATTGCTTTTGGATGAATATCTTGAAAGCGGAACAATAAATATTTCGGGTATTTCCAACGCAATAGCGGAAAGAAAAATAATTCCGTGCCGTTTCGGCTCGGCTTTGAAAAATGAGGGTATAAAAGAATTTTTTGATGATTTTATACTTTTTACCCGTAATAAAAAATACTCTGACAAGTTTGGGGCAAGAGTATATAAGATAGGCGAGGATACAAAAGGCACAAGACTTACTTTCATGAAGATTACCGGAGGAAGCCTTAGAGTAAAAAGCGTTGTAAACGGTGAAAAAGTGAATGAAATAAGAGTATATTCGGGCGAAAAGTATATGCCGATGCAGGAGGTGCAGGCAGGATGTGTATGCGCTGTCACCGGACTTACAAAGGTATTTGCCGGGGACGGCTTGGGATTTGAAGAGAAAATGCCGGAGCTTGTTACGGTGCCTGTTTTTAATTATGAAGTTAAATTGCCGCAGGGAGTAGATGTTGCCGAGGCATACCCGCTTTTTAAAAAGCTTGCAGAGGAAGAAACAAAGCTGAATGTCGCCTTAAACAACCTTAAGCTGAATGTACAAATTATGGGAGAAATACAGCTTGAAGTATTGAAAAGAATACTTGCCGACCGTTTTAATCTCAATGTGGAATTTGAAAGCGGCAGTATTATTTATAAAGAAACAATTAAAGGAAAGGCGGAGGGAATAGGACATTATGAGCCGCTCAGGCATTATGCGGAGGTACATCTTATGCTGGAGGAGGGCAAGCGCGGCAGCGGAATTGTTATTGAATCAAAATGCAGCGAAGATGTTTTGGACAGAAACTGGCAGAGGCTTATAATGACGCATATTGCGGAAAAAACGCATTTGGGAGTTTTGTGCGGCTTCCCGGTTACGGATATAAAAATCACAGTAATTAACGGAAGAGCACATAAAAAACATACCGAGGGAGGAGATTTCAGACAAGCGACCTACAGAGCAGTCAGAAACGGACTTATGAAAGCGGAAAGCATAATTCTCGAGCCGTGGTACAGCTTTACTCTGGAAATTCCTGCGGAGGCAATCGGCAGGGCAATGACAGATTTACAGCTGCGAAAAGCGAAGATGTCTCCGCCGGAATTAGCGGGCGATTTTTCTGTCATAAAAGGCAGTGCTCCGGTATCTGAAATTCAGGATTATCAAAAGGAAGTTATTTCGTATACACGGGGAAGAGGAAAATTTGTGTGCGGCTTTTGCGGGTATGAAGAAGCTTCGGACAGTGAAAAAATAATTGAAAAAGTAAAATATTCTCCGGAAGCGGATGTTGAAAATACGGCAGATTCGGTCTTTTGCAAAAACGGAAGCGGTTTTTCGGTAAAATGGGATGAGGTTGAAAAATATGCGCATATTCCGCCTTTGTCTGAGCAAAAAAAGGTTAAAGAAAGCAGCATTCGCAGGCAAAGCTCGCTTATTGCGGATGAAGAGGAGCTTTTAAGAATATTTGAAAATACCTACGGGAAAATCAAAAGAAAGACAGTGAAGCCGCTGCGTACTCAAAAAGAAACAACAAGTATGTACAAAGCAAAGAAAACCTTTGACGGTCCGGAATATCTTTTAATTGACGGCTACAATATTATTTTTGCATGGGATTATCTTAAGGCTCTGGCGGAGGAAAGCCTTGAAGACGCAAGGGTGTTGCTTATTGATAAGGTTTGCAGCTATAATGCGATAAGAGATAAAAATATAATTCTTGTTTTTGATGCATATAAAGTTAAAGGCTCGCAGGGCGAAGTGGAAAAGGTGCACGGCATAACGGTTGTTTACACTAAAGAAGCGGAAACAGCCGATGCGTATATAGAAAAGGCAACGGGAGAATTATGTAAAAAATATCGGGTCAAGGTTGCGACCTCGGACAATTTGGAACAGATGATAATTTTCGGACACGGAGCGGTACGTATTTCAGCAGCGGAATTCAGGGAAAAAATCGAGAGCGCGGAAGAGGAAATACGTGAATTTATAAAACAAAATGAATAGATGACAGTTAAAATCAAGGAGTGAATAACTATGATTGAACGGTTAAAAAAAGATGATTTTGATATGGTATTCGGGCTGATGGAAACAAGCTTTCCGACAAGTGAGCACAGGACTTATTCGGAGCAAAAAGCACTTTTGGATATTCCGTATTATGATATTTATATAGATAAAGATGAAAATAATCTAAAAATGTTTATTGCGGTATGGGAGTTTGAAACCTTTCGTTTTATTGAACATTTTGCGGTAAACCCCGATTTGAGAAACGGCGGAATAGGCTCAAAAGCGTTAAAAGAGATATGCGGAATGTCGGACAAGCCTGTTTGTCTTGAGGCGGAGCTGCCGGAAAATGAGCTTGCAAAAAGAAGAATTGGGTTTTATGAACGAAACGGTTTTTTTAAAAACGATTATCCGTATGTGCAGCCCCCGATAACCGCGGGAGAGCCGCCGGTGCCGCTTGTTGTGATGACCTCGCGGAAAATCAATGAGGAAGATTTTATAAGAATAAGAGATACTCTTTTAAGTAAAGTTTATAGGGTGACTTGAAAGATGTATTTAAGATGACGGTCGGAAAAATGCTTGAAAACGGTCTTGACGGAGAGCTTGACGATGAGCCGGGCTGCACCAAGTACGATTATTGCAACAAAGATGGAAATAACAGCCGTAACGGCTATTAAAAAAAGACTCTCAAAACAAGCTTTGGAGAAACAGAAATCAAGGTGCCGCGAGACAGAGACGGTGAATTTGAGCCGCAGCTTGTTAAGAAAAATCAAACAACGCTGACCGGCTTTACAAACGCAATAGAAGCAGTATATCCAAGGACAGAAATACAACAGTGCATAATACATCAAATCCGTAATACAACGAAATTTGTTTCATACAAAGATATTAAATCTCTTATGGCTGATTTGAAGAGGGTTTATTATGCATTACGAAAAAATGGACGGGAAAGCGCAATGACTGGGGCAAATCCATTCACAGCCTGAAATATTCTTTGCCGATAGATTACCGCAGTAACATAAAATAGCCGTCAAATCAAGTGTGAAATAAACGCCCTCTTGCGAGGAACCCTTGACATGCCGGAATTTCATGCTATGTTATAACTAAGGGCTGAAAGTCGAAATCCGGCTCTCAGCCCACAAAAAATCATTTAGATTATATTATTATTTTGGAGTCTAATTTTGAGGTTTACACAAAATGAGGGATTGCCTCCTGCTTAATAATAATTTATCTTATTTCCTTTCAAGGTATCGCTGCAATATCGCTGCCGTTTCAGCTCTTGAAGCATTATCTTTGGGTGCAAAATTGTTGTTATCCTTGCCCATAATAATACCATTTTGTTTGCAATACAGAATTGCCTGCACAGCATAATTCGATATTTCGCCGACATCGGCATAGTCAAGCTTAACCGATTGGTCTTCCGATATTTCCGCGCCTTTATATTTTGCATATCTGAATATTATTGCCGCAATTTGTTCTCTTGTAATATTGTCGTCCGGCGCAAATTTATTTTCCGCAACACCGTTTACGATACCGACAGATGCTGCCCAGCGAACTGCTTCGGCATAGTATGCGTCTTCGGCAACATCATCAAACGGAAGAACAAAATTTACTTGCGGTTTGCCTTCTGCCCGCCACAAAACCGTCACAAGCATAGCGCGGGTAAGGTATTCATTCGGACCGAAGCTTGTACTTGTTAATCCGCTCATCAAATTATTGCGTGCGGCATATTCAACATTTTTGAAGAACCAATCGCTTTCTTTAATATCAGTAAAAGGATTATCCCATACCGCAGTATCGGACTTTTCACTCCAAGCGGCATACAAAGTAAGGTTTTGGGTTATTTTTTTGCTGAAGTCATACGCCGTTTTTAACTCCTTATCGGTATACCAGCCGGCAAATTCAAATCCGTCTTTTGTCGGAGCGGCAGGCTCGGTAATTATCGAATTTTCGGCAACCGATTTGCTTTGCAGCCTGCTTCCTCCGTTTGTATCAAACGAAACCGTGAAGTACGGTACACCGCCGAGGCTTCCGCCGGACGTGCTTTTTCTCCAGTTCGCCGTAACTGTTACATCGGTATTCGGCATTACAAAAGTCGTGTCTGCACTGCTGTTGTCCGCAAATGTTATATTGCTGTCCGCTGTCCAGCCGCCAAAGGTGTATCCGCTGCGCACGCCCGCATTAATCGTTACTGTTTCGCCCTCCGAATAATCACCGCTGCCCGAATTTTCCGCGTAGCTTTCATTTACCGTTACGGTGTTGGAGGTTTTCTTTGTTACAAGAGCCGTCTGCGGCAAGGAAGTATTTGCGGCAATATCCTGTGCATACAGCATGATAACGGCACTTGTTTCGCTTTCATAGAGCTGTCCGGAAACAGCAAAGCTTCCGTCTGCTCCGGCAAGAACCTCTTCATCTTTACCGTATACGATTCTGCTGCCCGCATCCGCCATTCCGGTTATCGTATATTCGCCGGTTTCCTTGTCGGCGTAGAATACGTCGGAGGAAAGCGTCAGCACGGGCGGCTCTTTATCCATATCCACAAGAAGGAATACGCTTGTTACGTCCTTGCCGAAAACAGCGTCAACCTTAAACATCAGACTTCCCTCAAATTCGGGAATCGTAAAGTTATTTTCTGTATTTTCCGCCGGTATTTCTGCATTGGAATCCATTCTTGTTACCTTAAACGATGCACTACTGCCCGAACCGCTTACCGTCAGGGTGTTATTTCCTCCGCCGACATACGCATGGTAAATGCCGTTTTCATCGGCGGTACACTCGCTGCCGTTAACCGAAAGCGTTATTTCAACAGGCGTATATTTCGGCAGATATTCTCCTGAGGATTCGGTTTCCCTGCTGTAATACTTTCCGTCCGCCGATTTTTTGTATGCACGAACACCGATTTTATAGGTTTTATCCGGCAACAAATTTTCGGCGGGAACAGACTCTGCGGAGCTTCCGTTTTCGTTTATGCGAACGCCGTTTCCACCGACTGTGAGTGCCATATCAATCGCAGTTGTGTCCTTATCCAAATCATATCCAAAGCCCGTATCTGTCCAGGTGTTGTTTTGTTCCTCATAAATTCTCACAGCATAACCGTCGACATCGGCCGCCGCATTCCATTGTGCACGCATTACTTCATTCCCCAGCGTCTGCAATGTAACATCCGTCGGTGCGGACGGCTCGTATATATTGGTGTATGAAACCTTACTGTTAAATGACTGATTGTCAATGGCAATAAGTGCTTCCTCCTCTTCTCCGTCGCCGTTCATATCAGCCGGTTTTTTCGTCATAAGAAAGGCTGTTACATAATATTCGCCGGTGGGAGCCAGCGCACCCGATGACGGAACCGGAAGCGTAATATTTGAGGTATCGCCGATTTCCTGCTCGGAAATCATATAGTCCGCTCCGCCCTCTTTATCCGAGAAATAGGTACGGATAACGTAAGGCGTATTATTCACGGCATACTTCACCTTGCCGGAAAGTTGATTGCCGGCAAGTGTCAGATCCAGCTTCTCAAAGGGCTCAACGGAAAATGCCTTTTCATCGGTAAAGGTCAACCCGCCTGCGTCAACGGTGTACTTGCCGCCTTTTTTAAGTCTCAGAAGAGCCAGACGATATTTTTTGCCGTCAGAGTTTGTTTTTTCCATATCTGCGATAGTTGTCGCACTGACAGCTTCGTTGGGATTAAACTCACTGTCGTCGGTCATCCAGTCGATATTAAGCTGGGTGTTGCTGTCATTGAAAATCTTCAGGTTGTCTTTGATCTGCTTCTCGGTGAGGTTTCCGTCAAAGGCAAGTACGATATACGGCGCTTCGTCCGTTCCTGCACTCACTAAGATTTCCGCCCGGCTCACGCCGGCGTTTGCAGGCGCAAGGCTCTCCTCAAGCACCGCAAAGTTTGCACCGCCGTCTTCCGCAAGCAGAGTCACAACCGGCGTCACACCTTTATCCGCCCAGTTCCATTCGGGCATATAGCCGAGCACCTTAAACTCAAGGCCCCAGCCGCCGCCCTTGCGGAAGTTGGTCTCCACGATCTTCGGCACGAGCACCCATGCCCGGGCGCTGGCGAACCAGCCGCCCACCTCAGCCACCACGCCGAGGTACACATCGACATTTTGGAAGGCTTGCTTCATACCCTCCTCGACGGTGACGTTTCTGATCGGGAATGCCGTCTGACCGCCTACGATGAGATTGATATTTCCGACATTAAATCCTTTGCCGGCAAAGACGGGACTGCCTTTTGGAATCTGCAATCTGCCTGCAACCGTGCCGTTTGCACCGATTGCAAGATACAGATAATCCTTGCTGTCATTCACTCCGCCGAAAGCACCCAATTCAATAGAAGAGTCAAATGTTATAACGTCTATCTGTTTACTCGGCAGATTTAATGCAAGCTCCTTTGAGCCGCCGAAATAAACGCCTTGATATGTATTGCCTCTATAACTGCGTTCCTGTCCGTTTAATTTTAAGGAATAGCCGAAGCTGTCGATAATCTGCGTTGCCGCTCCTGCGCCTACAAGGTTAACATCGGTCGCTTTTAGTGAAATCTCGCTCGGCCCTATAACAATGTTACCCGTGCCCTCGATAAGATGCAGATAGGTTCCCGCCAGAGCACCTCTCAGCTTTACGGGCGGAATGTAAGAATAATTGCCTTTTATCGTTGCGGCAAGATCCTTAAAGCCTGCGCCGCCGCCGTTAAGCTGCCCTACCGGAACGGGCGGAACAAGGACGATTCCGGGTGACGCTTTTACAAAAAACCACAGCTCGTCCGGAACGAGAGAACC
>CAKSJU010000072.1 GCA_934463455.1 uncultured Clostridia bacterium
TGTTTTTTTCACAAGCCTTTGCCTGAAGATTATTAAGTGCTTCACCGAAATTAGTAATTTAAGGAGAGTGCCGCAAGTCCTTAAAACATCAGGGTTTGTGGCTTTTCATTAATGTTTGAAAAAAGAATGTTTTTACTGTTATTTGAATATGCAATTATAATAATTTTAAATACTCATCCAACTGTTTTTCTTCCAGTTCAGAAACAAAATCCGCAAACGGCTCTAAATTGCCATATGCCGCATATTGTTCGAGTGCGTTATAGTAATCAAGTCTATCCTCTTTATCTACCGATACGGGCAGATAGCCGTTAATCATGAGCTGATAATTCATTAAAAGTCTGCTTGTGCGACCGTTGCCATCCACAAATGGGTGAATACGCACAAACTCAGCATGAGTCCATGCCGCAAGCTCTATCGGATTTAAATCTTTTTTATACTTCAAATCCTCATAAAAGCTTTTTATCTGCACATACATTTCATTCCCGGCAGGCGGTGTAAATCCCGCTCCGCTGATTCGTACCTCTTGATTTCGATAGATACTGCCCACAATAATGTTTTCCGTTAGGATTGCGTGCAGGTCTTTTACGATATTTTCTGTCAGCGGCTTATTTTCGGCAATACACTTTTTCACGTATTCATATGCTTTTTTATGATTTACAACCTCGTAAATCTCTCTAAGCTCTTTTCCGCCGATTGAAACGCCGTCCTCCAATACAACCTTAGTCTCCATAAGAGTTAAAGTATTTCCCTCAATTGCAGTAGAGTTATGAATAAACCGCAGTTCAAAGTCCTTTTCATATGAAGAAAGCGTGACAGAATTTATCTTTGATTTATTCTGCTCATATTTATTTTTTTTTGCTGAAATTCTTTCAAAATCCATTTCATTCTTCCTCAACTTTTTTGTATCCCCAATGACTTCCGATTCTCACTTTTACCGCAATGCCGGATTTAACCGTTTCTGCTAAAATTCTTGTTGCGGTTGCGGACGAGACATTAAGCAGCGTTTGCACGTCGCTGTTTGTGATATATTCATGGTTCTTTAAATATTCGCATATCATATCCATACGCGATTTTTTCTTCGGCGTTCGCACTCCGTCCGACTCTTTTAGTGCTGTCTTTATAACCGACAGCATAAATTCGATAAATACAGTCGATTCCGCCTGTGCATTTGAAATATTGATTGTCTCATAATATTTATCCTGATTATCGTGTATGATTGATTCAATCGGCAGCCATGCAAAAACGGGGTTCCATTGCGACAGCAGCAAGGTATGCCACAATCTTCCGCACCGTCCGTTACCGTCCGAAAACGGGTGTATTACCTCAAATTCATAATGGAACACACAACTTTTAATCAGCATATGCAGAGCGGATTTTTTCGTCCAATCGAGCAGTTTTTCCACAAGCTGCGGAACATACTGCGGCAGCGTTCCGAAATGAAGTATTTTGCCGCCGGAGTCAACAACACCGACAGGCTTTGAGCGAAATTCTCCGGCATCCTGCGTCAAGCCCTGCATCATGATTTTATGTGCCTTCAAAAGGTCATTCATATCATATGGGTCAAGCATATCCATATGCTCATATATCTCATAAGCATTTTTAACCTCTGCAATATCCTTTGGCGGTGCAAGCACACGCTTACCGGAAATCACCGCCGTTACCTGCTCTATATCAAGCGTGTTTTGTTCGATTGCAAGCGATGAATAGATTGTGCGTATTCTGTTTGTTTTTCTAAGCTGCGGACTCTGCCTGCCGCTTATGCTGATTCTGCCGACCAGCTCGCATATATCGGCAATATCCGCTATCATTTTCTCCGTTATTTCGAACGGCGGTTTTTTATTTTTCAAACTGTTCACCTCATAAATTCAGTATATCACATCACATTTCATAAATCAAGTCATAAATCAATTATTTGTGCATTATGACAGATGAGTTGTCTGCTGTATAAAAAAGACAGACCCGCGGTTTTGAAAGCCTGTCATTTAAAATTTAGCGTATTTGTTCATAATGAGACCATATAGAAAGGATTTTTATCTTCTTTTCTTCTTTCGAAATTTCGTAGACCAACTTATCGCAAAAATTTTGTTTAGTATGTCGATTGAAATTGCATTTTCAATGTGATATCATTATACTATAATTTTGAAGAAGGTGCAAAATTTGAAAAATATTAGCTGTTGGTTTGAACTTTTTATACTTATGATTATTATTTGTTCCTGTTCGGATGGGCAGACAAAGGATATAAATTCCGGTGTTGATAAACAATCAATCGAAATAACTCTCAATTCAAATGAGCACACAGAGCTTAATTTGGGGTATGTGAACGGAGAAAGAGTAATTGAAGACTTTGATGTTGACGATGCTAAAATATACATTTTGCAAGATGACGGCAACATCCTTTGTTACAATCGAAATGGTGATTTAACAGAAAAATATGATTTAAATTTGGCAGAACAAGGCTTGACGGCATGTAAAATTGCGTGCAGTAATGGAATGATATATTTATTGGACGGTCATAATAATGCAATAATAACGGCAAAAAAGGATAAGATAAAAAATGTATCGGTTTTGAATTTTACCGATGTCGGAATGTTGAAAGACTGTTACGCACAAAAAAAAGGAACGTTGATTATGTCTTTTTCCGATACTGAGGGTGCATATACTGTCGAAGTTGATCCGTCGGGGGCGGAAGTCAAAATAGTCGGAGAAAAACAAAAAGGATATCTTATCAGCGAAAATATTACTTATTTTCCTGAATTAATTCATGATAATGATGAAACAAGCCAACTCAAAGCTACCGTATATAAATCCGGGGAGGAAATTGACAAGTTTAGGATTGGCACATCAGAAAAACACAGAAGCGTGGCAGGACTTAGCATTTACGGTATATCAAATGATAATTGGTTTGGCACACTTCACGAATTTGTGAATTACAGCGGAAATCCCAATGATGAGGAATATATACAGACATCGGTAAGCTTTAATACGAAAGACGGAAATATTAAAACATCCGATAGCCGTTTTAATTATGGTGAAATTATTAAACTGTCAAAAGATGATACCTATTGTATGAGTTTTACGGACAACGCATTGACAATTAAACCAATCAGTGAATATTTTTCGGATTGGGGCACTAATGAAAGATATTTCTTGGCAAACGACTGACCGTGAATATATGGTACAATTAATATATTAAGGACAACCGAAAAATCGGTTGTCCTTTTTCAGCATACAGAGTATGGAACACTCTCAAAATGTAACTTGGTTTAAAATCACACATGATACGATAATCATTATTCTTTGTCAACAAAAAAAACAAAGCAAAAGCCTCCGAAATGATATCTTCTCATATCATTTTGGAGGCTTTTTAAAGAGCTTGTTTGAAAATTCAGGATTTTTTATGCTATCAGCTTTTTGAAACTGAAACGGATTTTTTTCTGCAAAGATTTGACTGCATTCTGTCCAATGCTTCACCGAAATCAGCAGATAAATATAATTTAATTAAAAATACCAAAATTAACTACACATGCTGCTTGCGGAACTCTTTCGGGGTAATATTTTCAAACTTTTTAAACTGCTTTATAAAATAGCTCGGGTTTTGGTATCCGATTTTTTCGCCGATATCCGAAACCGATAAATCACGCTGTACAACGAGCAGGGTCTTTGCATATTGTATTCTTAGCTGCCGAACATATTCAAGCGGACGGATATGGTAATAATCCTTAAAAATTTTGCAGTAATACCCCGGAGTTATTCCGGCAAGCGAAGCGAGAGTGCTTAAGGGAATATCCTCCCTGAAATGTTCATTGATATAGTCAAGCGACGGGCGCAGAATAGAATCAATGTCATTGCGCATAATAACCGTTGAGCTTTTGGCGAGATAGCGTTTTAACATTAAAATCATTTTATATAGCAAAACGGACGCTTTTTCACCGAACCCGAAATTGTTTTTTAATGAGATTATGTCTTCGATTAAGTCTGTAAACGGGGAGACATCGTTAAAATCATAAACTCCGTTTTTCAACTCAAACAGGCTGAAATTGTGCTGCATTGAAAAGGTTATCCAGTGCGACACCCATGGCTCTTTAGATACGGCTTCATAGTAATGAGGTGTGTTCGGTGCATGATATATAAAGCTTCCCGGCTCTGCATATCGTTTTGAGCCCCCGAAAAAAAACTGTGCTTTTCCGGAAGTTGTGAAAATAAACTGGTGATCCGGTATTCCTTTCGGGCGGATTGTTACAAGGTCGTTTTCAGCAAAGATATCAACACCGACGGTCACGACGTATATTGGCAGTTGCTTGTCCTCGCTTGAGATTATAGGAAAAATATATTTATTGTTAATCATGTTTTTTATATCCCCCCTTGCCGGCTTTTATTTAATAATACTATAAACCCTTGCGCAAAGTCAACAAAAAAACGTAATTTAGTCAAAATGATATAAAAAAATGCTGCCTTTATCAGTGTAATATTGTTATATTTCATATGAAAATAATTGGATTGACAGAGGACAGCTAACAATGATATACTATAGAAAAGAGGAGAAAAATTAATCATGTTTCACATTTAATAAATTAATAATCCCCGCTTTAATGATAAAAATGTCAAATATAGCAATAAAAGGAGGAATTTACATATGAGAGTAAAAAAGTTTTATGCCGGATTTATGGCAATGATGATTGCGGCAACATCGGCAGCTAATGCCTTTGCTGCACCGGAGGTTGATTTTAGCATAGACACAGAAACGGGAATAAGCGAATTTATAATAAATTCAGCGGCAAAAAATAAAATTGCCGTGGAGATTTTAGATGCAACCGACGCATCACTGCTTGAAAATCTGAACTACACAAACATAGGAAACGTTTTGAAATATGCTGCAGAGGCGGAGTGCGATGAAAACGGAACCGCAAAACTTACATACAAATTGACATTCAAAAGCGGAAATTTCAGAGCGGTTGTGAGCGACGGCAGCGCAGATGCTTGGATAAAAGATTTTTATTTTATTTCGGGAGATGACAAACAGAGGCTGCTTGAAGAAATTGTTGCTGCTTATTCAAATGAAGAAGAGCTTCAAAGGCTGACCGAAGATAATGCCGCTGTTTTAAACCTTGATTTAGAGCTTTATAACGAGTTGAAACAAAATGAAAAGGAAAAAGATGTTTATAAACTCCTTGTTAAAGGTGAAAAGCCGAAAACGCTTGATGAATATAAAAATGCATTTGCCGAAAGCTCAAAGGTCTGCACAATTCTTTCCGCCGATGCTGAGAAGATTGCGGATTTGCTTGTTGGGGAAAATGCGATTGCAGATATTTCGGACGGAGTGAAAAAGCTTTATAACGAAATCCTGTCCGATGAAAGCCGCAATGCAGTTAATAACGATATTGCGGCATTGGACGGAGTCTCAACGCTTAAAGAAATAGAAGATAAATTCGGCAGACAGTGCGTTTACCGCACTGCATGCGAAAAAAGTTATCTCGATTTTGAATTAATCCTTGAAAACGGAAAAGAAGTTATCGGAGTAGAGATATATAATTCCTATAAGGCACTAAAATCAGCTTACCAGACTGAGGTTGCAAAGGAAATCTGCAAAGGCAACACAGCAAAGAATTTTGAAGAGTGGAAAACAAAGCTTGATCAGCTTATTAAAAAAACGCCGATAAGTAGTTTCGGAGGCGGCTCCGGAAGCAGCACAGGCAATAAGGGAGACAAGAAAAACCCGGCTTCCTCCTCTCAAATTCAAATCCCCGTGACTCAACCGGATAACAATAATTCGGAAACCGGCGGCGATTCCGATTTTATCGATATGAAAGGCTTTGAATGGGCAGAGGATGCAGTTAAAAAGCTTGCATTTGCCAAAATCGTGTATGGGAAATCCAAAAATGAATATTGTCCGAGGGATGCGGTCACAAGAGAAGAATTTATTTCAATTCTGATGCGTGCTTTCAATTTTAAGGCGGAGAACGGCGTAAATATCTTTTCCGATGTAAAAGAGGGCGCATGGTATTATAATGATGTTTCCGCAGCATATAAACTGGGACTTGTTTTCGGAATAGACAGCGAAAACTTCGGAGTGGAAAGAAAAATCACAAGGCAGGAAATGTGCGCACTTTGCTATAGGTTTGCAAAGTATTCCGGGGTTAAGCTCTCGGAGGAAACAAGCTTCCCGTTCACGGACGATGCCTCGGATTATGCAAAAGAAGCGATTGGCGTACTTTATAATTCCGGGATAGTTTCCGGGGTCGGAGGAAATGAATTTTTGCCCGAGGCAAGCGCAAACCGTGCAGAGGCAGCGAAAATTATATATTCTCTTTTGAGCTTTGCAAAGCTGATATGAAAAAACTGAAAGAAAGGAAGTAAATGTATGTTTAAAAAAATCGGTTCGGCATTTTTGACATTTGTTTTAGCGGTATCGGTTTTTCCGATTGAAGGCTTTACCGCAGAAAACACACTTTTTGCAAAGTGGGCACCGTGGAGCTTTTATGAAACGGAGAATACAAATGATTTTGAGGATTTTGAAAACGTAGATCTTTGCGTTCCTGTTTCACCCGAATATCGTTCAAGCAACAGCATAAAGCCGGGGCTTATTGTGAAAAACGGAGACAGTGCCGCTTATATGTATATTCGCCCGGAGATTGAATGGAATGTTAAAATTGCAGATAATGTTAAAGAATGTGCGGCATTCTATCCATCGGCTGAAAAGGGAACAGCGGTGGGCTTCACAGCTCCCGAGGACGGAGTTTACAGCATCTATGCAAAAGCGATTAATGACTTCGGAAATGATAAATCAGACACTCAGGGCGACGGCGGTGCAGCACGCGTGACTGTTTTAAAAGATGGAGAGACGTCTGAAAACGCTGAAAACTCTGAAGATTTTCTTATTCCGAAAACGGGCGCAACTGCCGAAACCTTTGAAAAAAGCGCATTTTCGCTTTCGGCAGGCGACAGAATAATGCTGAGAGTGTCCGGTGGTGAAAAAACCGAGGGCGACTGTTTCCAGATAGTCTGGCGAATAACTCTTGAAAATGCGGACGGCAACGCAAAAAAGGTCTACAATTTGCGCGACCCGGTCGATAACTTTTCGGAAAATTCGGGTGGCGGCGTTCAGGGGGCAATCGATAAATCAGTGATGTCATATGACGATAACGCACCGGGGAGCACGGAGGATAATGGCAGTGCCGCATTCCTTGCAGGACTCGGAATCATAGGATCGGACGAAATAGGAAGCTATCTTCTTGAAAAAAATATAACAAGAGCGGAATTTGCAAAGCTGATTGCCGGACTTATGAATGTTGAAGACAGCGGGAAAAAGCAATCGGACTATTTTACAGATGTTGAGGAAGAAAACAAACCGGCATTTATTGACGCTTTGGCAGCGGAGGGAATTATATCTAAGGCAAGAACTTTCCGCCCGAATGATGAAATAACAAAAGCGGAAGCTGCAACAATTATGGTTAACTTGCTCGGATACAAAAAATATGCCGAGTTTTTGGGAGGATATCCGAACGGATATATCAATGAGGCATATAGCCTGAAGCTTATTCCGAAAGGTGTGGGCGACAAATTTTCACGCATCGAAGCGGTTACAATGGTGGCTGCCATGTGCGATGTTTATGTAACGGATTATGCAGGCTCTGTCGGAGAGGACACAGTTTTAAACAATCACTCAAAGAGAACGATTTTGAATATAAGGCACAATATATATTATGATGAGGGTATTGTTACGAAAGTTCCGAATGCATCTCTTAATAAAGGCTCGGCGGGACTTGAGAATAGGGTTGAAATTGACGGCGAGGATTATAAATCCGAACTTGATTTAGCCGATATGCTCGGAAACAGCATTGAGTTCTATTACCGCAAAGCGGACGATGAAAATGTGCTGCTATACTTCAAGGCGGCAAAAAGATCGCAGATAGTAAATATTGAGGGAGCCGATATCGAAACAATATCAACCGACCTGATAACATATTATGAAGAAAACAAAACCAAAAAATATAAAATCGATTCAAAGGCAGACTTCCTATATAATGGGAAAGCGGGCGGACTGACGGGGGACTTGAAAAGCTTAATAAATCAGGATTCCGAGGTTTCGCTGACGGACAGAGACGGCGACGGATTGTATGATGTTGTGAACATAAAGAGCTATGAAAACTATGTTGTTGAGCTTGCGGACAGCGTCAATATGCTTATAACCGATAAGCTCACAGAGCAAATTATAGAAATGGATGCTGCACCGGAAACGGTGTTTAAAATGAGTGACGGAAATTCGGCAGCGTTCAGCGATATAAAAAGTGGCAATATCATATCGGTTTACAGAACCCTTGACGATGAGGTTATGAGTGTTGTTATATCCGAAGAGACAGTGAGCGGACAGCTCACAAGGAAAAAAGACGAGGGCGGCTATAAAAGTGCATTTTTGGACGGCGAGGAATATATCGTTGCCGAGAATTTCGAAACGGGATTCGACACCTATGTTCAGAGCGGAGACTACTGCACGGTGTATCTTGACGCATGCGGACATGCCGCATATATAAAGGCAAATTATGTAAACAGATTCGGATATTTGAAAAAGGTAAGCTGCGAAGAAAATGACGCGGACACGTTGGCTTTTAAAATTATTACATCGGACGGAACGACTGTTTTGTTTAGCGGAGCTAAAACTATAGAGTATAACGGAATCAAAATTTCACGTGAGGATATATATTCAACGATAAACTTGGAATATGCGGACGGAAACTATAAAGGCATGATTCGGTATAAGACATCGGGCGGAAAACTCAAAAGTATAACAATGCCCGATTATCTTATAAGCACATATTATTCAAACTCGCTCAAATATCATTCAGGCTCTGGAAACCTCGGCGGAAGAATTATAGTAGATGAAAACACCATGCTTTTCCAAATCCCGGATGAGGTGGGCGAATCGAGAGGCGAGCGGCCGAAGGTTGTAAAAGCAAAGACGGGGCTTGTTCACTTTGCAAGCTATTCGGGAATAACCTCAATAAAGACAGACCGAAACAGCATTGTTTCCGATGTTATTATGATAAAGGGCTCCGGGGCAAAGACTTTGGATGAAAAGCAGTATCCGCTTTTGGTGAGCGAAATCAATGAATTTATCGATGAAAACGATGAAAAACGCATGAGAGTTAACGGGTATCGGAACGGAGAACTTGTTGAGTACATAACGGAAACCGAGTCAACCCTAAAAGACGTTCGCGGTTATTACAGCACCGACAGTGCAAGGTATGACATAGGTGTGGGCGATGTAATTCTCACGGCTTTGGAGGGGAACACAATAGTTTATGCCGAAATTGACTTCGACGCAAGTGCAAAGAAAAAAGTCGGACCTAATCCGTACACAGATTATCTCGGAAAAACAAGACTTTATTATGCAAGCGTATATTCAATGTCGGGAGAATATATGAGGGTAACCACCGATCTCGAGTCTGTAATCAATGAAGATGACCTGGAAATTCAAGGCGTGAACAAGATTTATATAATTGATTTGAGTAAGTCGAAAAAACAGGTTACAGAGGGCAGCTATTCGGATATAATTCCATATAAAACAAAAAGCGGAGCGATAAATTCAAATTACACAAGGGCAGTTTTTTCAACAATGGAAGTTCCCGACGCAATTTATATTTACAAATAAGGAGGACGCTATGAAAAAGATTATATTTGCAGCTGCCGCAGCTTTGATTATAAGCACATCGGTGCAGGCGGCAGATTTAGAATTTAAAAACGTTGAGATTGTTCAAAATCCCTCCGATTGGAACACAAATACTGCGGTTTTCGGCCCGTGGAGTTTTTATCAGACAAAGCAGTTCTATGACCGGGAAACCTATAAAGATAAATCAACATACACTTATTTAACTTTGGAGAGCATCAAAAGCACCCCGGCGGTATTTGCAAATGTGTATGACCCTATTCAGTGGGCGGGTACAAGCTCGTCAAAAGCGGGGCTTGTAATAGCCTCAAATAAAGGAAACAGCCCGGATATAAACTGGCGATGCGCGCTTGAAACCCTTGAGGGAAAAGCAGAGGATAATGTTCATTTCGTAACGCAGCCGCGTGCTCGCGATTGTACGGACGGCTTCGGAATAACTCCGGTTTTCACGGTTCCCGAAAGCGGAGAATACAGAGTTGTGACAAGTGTTAAAAATTACGGCTGGACGGTGAACGGGTTTCAGGATTACGGCGGAGAGAATATGGCGCGCGTCAGCATAATAAAGAAGGCAGACGGCGGTGAAACTCGGGAAAATACGAATGAGTTTGAAATTCTAAGAAAAACCGAAGAAAATCCGGGGTTTGACAGCGGCGTTATCAGCCTTGAAGCAGGCGATATAGTCGTTCTCGGGGTTTATAACGGGAAAGACGGCAATCTGGACGATTTTTACGGAACTCACAAAATAATAAAATATGACGGCGAGGGGAACGAGGAAAAAACATATTCGCTCGGCGATATAGGATTTTCTTCCTCTAAACCGTGGCATTTTTATAAGAGCGAGGCAAGCAATAAGGAATTTGACAAATATATTTCGCTTTATGCGATAAAGCCGGAAAATCTCACAAACGCATATGGGGCAACCGGCGGATATGCCGCATTGCCGACTGCCGATTGGAACAACGGAAAGGTTACAATGTCCAAAGAGGCCTCCGTTTCATGGAATGAGGGAGAAGATGGCTTCACGGTTGTGACGGGAGATGACGATGTTATTGTTTCGGCAGATATTGCGGAGGAGGGCGATTATATTGTCCGCACAACCGCACAAAACACCGGAACGTATGAATATTCGGACGGTGCAGTGATAAGCCTTTCCACATTAAAGAGCGGACAGACAAAGGATTCAAATACCATAGGAACTGCGGAAATCGGAGTGAGCAGCGGCGAAAAGGCTACCCTTGCGAAGAAAGCAAGTCTTTCTGCCGGAGATAAGGTTTTGCTCCGTATAAATAAAAAGAAAACCAAAGTTGCGGATAAACTGAAAATGACTTTTTCAATCGTTAAAATTGAAACCGGTCTGAAGCTGTCCTGCACATCTGACGGGAATGCGATTTCATCGCTTGCCGAGATTGAATCGGGAAAGACTTTGAACGCAAAGCTGGGATATTTGAACTGCCAAGACGGCGAGATGACTGTATCTCCGTTTGCGGCACTTTATGATGAAAACGATATAATATATAAAGTTGCCGCTATTGCACCGCAGACGGTAGGCTCATACGAGTCGGGGGAATTTGATTTTGAGCTTATTCCCGACGAAAACACAAAGAAAATTGTGTTCTTCGCATGGAACGGATTTAATAATCCTCAAGTTTTGGAATCGTGCGTAACATTTAAGTAATTTACAGAAATTTAGCCGATTTAAAAATCGGTTGAATATAAAAAATTTATGCATTCTTTAAAAAGGGTGCGGAAAGGAATGATAAGAAAATGAAAAGTAAAATTTTAAAGGCTCTGGCTGTTTTGCAGGCGACTGCCGTTTTGGGAGGCTACGGAGTCGGAGCGGTTCCCGTTTCCGC
>CAKSJU010000073.1 GCA_934463455.1 uncultured Clostridia bacterium
TAAACCTTTGTATACTTGTCCAAATCGCCGAGATATGCCGTCCATTTCGGCGGCTCTTCTTCAGGCAACGGCAAAAGCACGTCACTGTCGCACAATTCGGTTATAAGCTCGGTAGGCTTATCCGAAGTATTTTCGAGCCAATTCACCCATTCATATGCGCCGAATTTCCCGATTTTTCTTGCAATATTTGTGATTTTAAATCCGTCGTCAAGCTCATATACTGTTGTGAGCCTGCCGCCCTCTTCCTTTGTACTTACCTTGAAATTCAGTTCATCAATTGTTTTACCGCCGTATAAAAAACTTATACGTCGATTGTTTTTTAAAAATTCCATTGTCATAACCTCACTTATTTAAATTTTATTGCGTTATATAATATGTTTTTGCTTTACAGTTTCGCCGCCCGCAAATATATCGTCATGTACCCCATCGCCGTAAAATTTATAATTCATATTCGTCCCCTCAATTTCTTAAAATTGATTTTTTATCTTACTGTCATCATTTGTGATTGTCTTTAATCCCTTTGTGTGAATATTTTCCGATACAAAGTTTTCTATTTCTCCCTTTGGATAAAAATGCAAAAGCTCGCCGTTTTCCTTTTGATTTTTTATTACAATAACATTTTTTAAAACCATATTATCTATTTTATCGTGAACGGTAATATAGTTCGTATCCTCCGGCTCGCCGTCCTGCTCTGTTATCTCCAATCCGTCTATTATGATATTTTGAATTTTTTGCTCAACCGGCATTTTATATTCCGCAAAGTTTGACGGATGAGTTTCGTAAAACGGAAGACCTATTTCAATAAGCGGTCTCGAATCAACGCTGTTATGATGTCTGATATTTTTCAGCGTCAGCGTTTCAATATTTCCTCCGATTGAGAAAAGTACCGGCGGATGATAGTCATATGTATTTTTCGCTGCCTTAAGGTCAACATTCTCTATGAATATATTACCGAAATTGCCGACCGTTGTATCGACAAACCACGGGTCGATATAAAATCCGTAGCTTCTGTAAATACCGGTGATATTTCTTATTGTAACCCGGTCAAGTCTGCCGATACCTCTTGTAAGAAGTCTTACCGCCTGCTCTCCGTCATCCATCATAATTCCGTCTATCAAAACATCGGTAATTGAAGATTCTTTGTCTCTTTCGTCCGGTCCGACATTTATGACATCATCTCCGACTTTTCCTCCGCAGTTAAGCACTTTCAAAAACTGTCCGGGTCCCCAGAAATGGAATCCATCCTGATTTCCTCGCGTTCCGTAAGGCAAATCAAGCCATACGTTCTGCACAGTCACATTTTTAAAGCAGCCTACCATAAGTGCATATGTCCTGAAATCTCTGATTGTGACATCTCTTACCAAAAGATTTTCCACCCCGTAAAATTCCATACAGATATTTGACTGTTTAAAAGCGCCCTCTCTATGATTAAAATCCCCTGCGTGATAATATCTGTATTTTGTTCCCTCCGGTGTTTCTTCGGCAATTATATCTTCATGATTTTCCATACTGATATCAAGTATAAATCTCGGGTCATCATGATCCTGATTTTGACCGTTATGATGATACGTTCCGCCCAGTATTGATATGTTTTTTGTTTTTATGCGGCGCAAATCGCTGTTTCCGGTCTTAACAAGCGACCTGTCCATTCCGCTTATCTGATAAAAGCCGCAATCCGATGTCATACATTCTATGGTCGTGTTGGAATAAAGCTTTATTTCTCTTACCAAAGCAGCTCCGTCCATTATGAGATACACTCCGGTATTCTCATCCTTTGCCATATCAAGCACACCTTGTATTGCGTCGGTATCATCATCTCCTCCACCGGTATAAACATTACTTGTAAGTTTCGCTATTTCACTTGCATAAATTTTTTTGATTTTCATATTATTACTTCTCCTTTTATAATTTTTTTAATTCTCCGCCTTTTATTTCAACAGGCTTGTTATCCGCTCCGATCCATACACTGATTGCGGAGGGGTTATAAACAACCGAGCAATCCGCCGAAAACTTAAGATTTCTCAGAGCCGTTACATAATTGTACACTTCAATGTTTGTCGCAAACCAAATATTTTTAATCTCGGCAATATAATCGCAGAAATTTATAAGTGCGTCCCATGAGTCTTCAACTTCGTCAAATTCGTAGCTGTGTCCCCAAATATACAATATCGGCATATTCTTCGGTCCCTCGGAATAGTCGTTAAACGCCTTGGCATATTCAAGCATTAAATCATGCTCCGGTTTCATTCCGTATTTATACGGCTTTAAGCCTCTTAAATGGTGCATCGTGGGGTTCCAAAGCAAAAAATCCTCCGGAATCGCAAATTTTCCGGTACTTACGGTTGTTCTTGCATATACCACTCCAAGCTTTTTAAGCGTTTCGGCAACCTCCCCGTTAAAGCTCCCGTTCGGATATGAAAGTCCGTTCACGATATATCCTGCCCAACTTTCAAGCTTTTGACGGTCGTCCATGACTTCATAAATCAAATTTTCCTGCGGAATATAAGCAACGGACGGATGAGTCCGTGTGTGAAGGGATACTTCATGCCCTTTGTAAAGCTCTTTTATTTCCTCTGCTTTTACAAATCTTTCATCCGCTCCGATTCTCCCGGAATTTAAATGAAATGTACATTTCATTTTATGGTCGTTCAGAATTTTAATCATTTTTCTGTCCTGCACCATTCCGTCGTCATAGCTTAAGGTTACCGCTTTTGTTTTTCCGTTCGGATAATAATTAAACGTAATATCCATAAATACACTCTCCTAACCAAGCATACAGATGCAGCCCAGGGAAGCAATTCCTCCGACTATACCTATAACTTGTCTTTTTGTTATTTTTTCCTTAAAAAGTACAACCGACATGATTATTATAAGAATCATAGGCAGCGCATTGACAAGCGGGAAGAAAATCTGACTCGGCACAATCCCGGACAATATAAGGTTAAGATAATGATTTGCAAAGGTGCATAATCCGCAAATTACTGCCAAGGCATGATATTTTGCATTAAATTTAAGTGTCGTACCGAGTTTTTTCGACATTGCAAAAGAATAAACCAGTGAACACATAAAAGCTGCAAGCAGGAATACCGCTGTTTCATCCTTATGAACAGAGCTTTGATGAACCTTTTGCAGTATTCCTATCATTCCGGTAGTGATAAAGCACAAGCCGCAGAACAAAAGCCATTTTTTGTTTATTTTCCCACTGCCATTGCCTTTTTCAAGCGACAGATAAATAAAAAACAAAAGGAATATAATTCCTATAAGTTTAATAAGGCTGAATGCTTCCCCGAAGAATATAAATCCGGACATTGTCGGAATTATCATTGAAGCGGTAATAATCAATGTGGTCAGGTGCATAGGTCCTTCTCCCAGCGCAATCATTTTATACCCATTGGACATAGCCGTCATAACTCCGTACAAAATGCCTACCGCAACCGAAAAAAACGACACCTTACCCATAGCCGTTAAAACAATAAAAATTATAACGCAAATTATGTACGAAACAGCATTAAACAAATAAGTATCGCCCTTTTCTTTGCATGCTCCTTTTCCCAGATAATTATATACTCCGCTTTGAACTACCGCCGCAGAAATAGATGTTGCCATTAAAAATCCCATATCAATTTCCTTTCATTTGTGCAATCGGTTGCAATTTTAAATTTTTATTCATATAATCTCAAATTACTTTTCATTACAAGCTGTACGCTTGTATAAATGTTTTTTTGCGGCACTTCGTTGTTAATTATATAATATACAAGCTTTTCGAATGCCGTCTTTGCCTGTGCTTTCGCGTTTTGAAATACAGTCGCGGACACAGTATTATCTTTTATATATTCATTAAGCTCTTTATACACGTCAAAAGTGACAATCGGAATGTTTATTCTGTTCGATTTGACATAATCGCAAAGCGACAAAGAGATACCGCTTGTTATATATACTCCGTTAATTTCATCTCCCGAAAAAATTTCCGGAAGCTTTTTTTTAAGAATTTCCTCGGAATCATTCATATCGACGCACTTTACAATGTTAAGTCCGTTCTCCGCCGCAGATTTCAAAAAAGCTTTTTTTGCATGCCTATGCACCATACTTTCCATAGTTCCGGTCAAAAGCACTATGTTTTTGTTTTTTGAAAAAAGCAAGCATTTACTCAAAAATTCCGCCGAAATATCCGAAGCCAAGGTCATATCGTATCCTGTCGAAAACAGATAATCAACGTCTTCGTTTGTATTTTGCATTTGGACAAGATTTTTATTTTTTATTTGTCTCAAAAGCTTTGTATACCTCGCGGAGCTCATGCCGGAGACTATAATTCCGTCAAACGAGTTGAATTTTTTTACCGCACTTTCCATTACATTATAATCATTGTTTGTTTCTACAAGCTCATATTCGATTTTGTAGTCCTTTAATTCATGATATGCTTCTTCAATCCCCGTTTTCATATCATTTGTTATCGGTTTAAAATGCGAATTTATTATAACTCCGATTTTTATTATTCGCATGGAAAGCCTCGAAGCCATTCGGTTTGGCATAAAGTTATATTTTTTTGCGGCTTTTAAAACGCGCTGTCTTTTTTCCTCATTTACTTTGCCGTTCGGATTTAACGCTCGGCTCACCATCGACGGCGTCATTCCGAGCTCTTCTGCCAAAGTATATATCGTCACTTTTTTCTCTATTGTTTTCACCCCCTTTTGCAATCGGTTGCATTATATCATATTTGTTATACAAAGTCAACACTTTTTATAAAAAAAATCAAATATCCGTTATTTTTGTTTCGAAAATAAAATTTCGTTTAAAAATAAGCCGTCTCACAGCATATTTTTCGGCAATATTTGAAAAACATCCGTCTTTTGTTGACATAGTCCGATAAAAATGATAATATTATAGTAAAGTAATCTGATGAAAGGACGATACAACAAATGAAAGAAAATTATAAAGTAGGAATCATAGGAGCTACGGGAATGGTGGGTCAGCGCTTTATCACGCTGCTTCACAATCACCCGTGGTATACGATAGAAGTTCTCGCCGCTTCTCCCAGAAGCGCGGGAAAAAAATACTCGGAAGCGGTAGGCAAAAAATGGGCAATGGAAGAAGATATTCCCGAATCGGTAAAAGATATGGTTGTCATGGACGCTTCGGGAGACATCGAAAAAATTGCGTCAATGGTAGACTTTGTATTCTGTGCCGTTGATATGAAAAAAGATGAAATCCGCGCTTTGGAGGAAGCTTATGCAAAAGCCGAATGTCCGGTTATTTCCAACAACTCGGCACATCGACACACTCCCGACGTTCCGATGATAATTCCGGAAATCAACCCGGAGCATGCCGAAATTATAAACGCACAAAGAAAAAGACTCGGTACAAAAAAGGGTTTTGTTGCGGTTAAGTCGAACTGCTCGCTGCAAAGCTACGTACCCGCACTGCATCCGCTTATGAAATACGGAATAACAAAATGCCTTGCAACAACCTATCAGGCAATATCCGGAGCGGGAAAAACTTTCGAAACCTGGCCGGAAATGGTTGACAACATGATTCCGTATATCGGCGGCGAAGAAGAAAAAAGCGAGGTTGAGCCTTTAAAAATCTGGGGAAAAATTTCCGGTGACAAAATTGTTGACGCCGACTCCCCCGCCATCACAACTCAATGCCTAAGAGTTCCCGTTTCCAACGGTCATATGGCTGCGGTATTCGTAAGCTTTAAAGATAAGCCGTCGATTGAAGAAATAAAAAAAGCATGGAAGGATTTTTCCGGCGAGCCGCAAAAACTTTCTCTTCCCCATGCACCAAAGCAGTTCCTTCACTATTTCGAAGAAAACGACCGTCCTCAAACCAAATCGGAAAGAAATCTTGAAGGCGGAATGGCAGTCTCAATCGGCAGACTGCGCGAAGATACTCAATACGATTATAAATTTGTGTGCCTTTCACACAATACCTTAAGAGGTGCTGCGGGCGGTGCTGTCCTCATGGCAGAGCTTCTGACAGCAAAAGGATATATGGACTGAGGCATGAAAAATTGAACAAACACAAAGCGCATGAGTTTCAACTCTCTCATGCCTAAGCAAAATTTAATATTGAAAGGGCGTATGTTATTTGAAAAAAGCACCTTTTGTCGGTTCGGCAGTCGCGCTTGTGACCCCGTTCATTGATGATGAAGTCGATTTTGATGCACTTGGTGAATTAATCGACATCCAAATAGCACATAAGACCGACGCAATAGTTGTTTGCGGAACCACAGGCGAAGCTTCAACAATGCCGAGTGACGAACATATGAAAGTCATAGAATATGCTGTTCAAAAAATCAACAAAAGAGTGCCTTTAATAGCCGGAACAGGCTCAAATGATACACACCACGCTTCAAATATGTCCGCTCTTGCCGAAAAAGCAGGTGCGGATGCCATATTAAGCGTTACGCCTTACTACAATAAATCAAATAAAAACGGTCTCTTTGAGCACTACAAAAAAATAGCAGGCTCAATTTCTCTTCCGATAATACTCTACAATGTCCCGAGCAGAACCGGTGTTTCAATTGACATCGACACACTCGGAAAGCTTGCCGAAATTGACAATATTGTCGCAATCAAAGAAGCAAGCGGAAGCTTGTCCTTTGCAGCAAAAACAGCGGCGAATATACCGGAGCTCTGCATATATTCCGGCAACGACGATATTATTACACCCATGCTTTCCATAGGCGCAAAAGGCGTTATATCGGTTGCGGCAAATATTTTTCCCGAAGAAATTCATAATATATGCCGATATTTCTTTGACGGAAGCTTTGAACAATCGAAAAAAATTCAGCTTGATTTGCTGGATGCAATAAATTTGCTTTTTGTTGAAGTAAATCCCGTTCCGATAAAAACTGCAATGCAATACCTGGGGTATCCGGTAGGAAATCTGCGCCTTCCTTTAGGAAAAATGAGTGATGAAAATTTTGAAAAGATAAAAACCATGCTGGCGAATTATAAGGTGTCTCGTCTGCATTAAAGTTATACACCAAACAACGAATAACAAGGAGTTTTTCAAATGATAAAAATTATACTAAACGGATGCAACGGAAAAATGGGGCAGGTAATATCCAAAATTATTTCGGAAAACAGCAATTTTACAATTGCTGCGGGAATTGACATAAATACTTATACAAAAAATCCTTATCCCGTTTACACCGACTTTTCAAGCTGTCGTGAAGATGCTGATGTGATAATCGATTTTTCTCATCCGTCCTCCCTTTCCGGACTCTTGGATTTTGCAAAAAAAAGAGCGTTGCCGGTCGTTATTGCAACTACCGGCTTGTCTCCCGCGCAAAAGAAAGAAATTGAAGAAGCATCTGCGGATATTCCCATATTCTTTTCGGCAAATATGAGTCTCGGGGTAAATCTTATAACCGAGCTTGCTAAAAAGGCAGCCGCTGTATTAAAAGACAGCTTTGACATAGAAATTATAGAAAAGCATCATAATCAAAAAATCGATGCGCCATCCGGTACCGCTCTTGCAATTGCAGACGCACTTTCGGACGTTATGACTAACCCTGCGGAATTTGTATACGACCGACATTCAACACGCACAAAGCGCCGTAAAAATGAAATCGGTATTCATGCTGTCCGCGGCGGTACGATAGTCGGAGAGCACGAAGTTATTTTTGCCGGGCTTGACGAAGTAATAGAAATCAAGCATTCCGCCGCAAGCAAGGAAATTTTTGCCGTCGGTGCTGTTAAAGCCGCAGAATTTTTATTCGGTAAGGATGCGGGAATGTACTCAATGAAAGACCTAATCGGCAATGGGGATGCAAAAAACAATCCGGAACACAAAAAGTAATGTATTACTTGAAAATATTCTGCCGAATCTCATCTACAAGCTTTTAATTATATACGGCATCGCTGCACATTTTTCCGCAATCATTTCAACAGCCGGCGGATAACCCCGGGTAAGCTTCCCCCGAATTAAGCTCCGTTTCGGAAATTTTTATTTTGCGGGCATTAAAATATTCCGCCGTAAGCTGTTTATCGAAAAACATATCATCTTCATTGATTTTAATAAAAAGACCCGATATTCGAAACGGAATTAATTCTCCCGAAATTGAAATCCCTGCTTGTAAGGACAAATCGTTTTGTCGGATTGCTGCGAATAATAGTACAAAGATTTTGATATTCCTCATTACTTTGTAATAAATGCAAATCCTCCAAAAACAAAATATCCCATGTATCGTCCTCTGCCAATAAGCTGAAATTCGCCTCATCCGCACGAAGTTCCGCCACTTTTACGAATGTTTTTTCCAAAAGCTTTTTTTGCAATCGTTGTTTTTCCGAAAACGCACGGTGCTTCAAGTAATATAATTCTGCCGCTTTCCATAAAAAAACGAAATTTATTTTCAATATCCGTACTTATAACAATCGGTTTACTTAATTCCGTCACCGTCATTCACTCCCACAAATGTACACTCATAAAATTTTTGTATAAACACCGTAATCAATATATTACTATTATAAAAAAAATCTTTGCATTTATCAATCCGCATAACATACATATTCCATATAAAAACTTAACGCAAACAAGGATTAACATTCCTCGCTTGCGCTAAGCTTTTTAATTTACATTAACGAGTCCGTACAGGTTTCATTTTCAACCCTCATATGCTTATATATCCAATTTTAAATCATTTTCCTTTATCCAGCCGATTTTTCTGAGCGGCAATGATATAAGCCATGTCAATACTGCCGGCAAAACGAACGAAATAAGCAAAAGTCCTATCCAATCAAATGCGGTAACTGCTGTTTTTGTACCTTGTGCAATATCGTTCAGCCAGCCGGTATACACACCTATTTGTCCCACAAAGCCACATGTACCCATTCCGGACGACACTGCTGCCCCGTTCATTTGCATTTTAAAAATACATGTCGCAATCGGCCCTGTAATTGCCGAAGCCAACGTCGGCGCAATCCATATCTTTGGATTTTTCACTATATTTCCCATTTGCAGCATGCTTGTTCCTATTCCCTGAGCCAAAAGTCCGCCCCATTTATTTTCGCGAAAACTCATGACAGCAAATCCGACCATCTGCGCACAGCATCCGGCAACAGCGGCACCGCCCGCAAGTCCTGTAAGTCCCAAAGCAGCGCAGATTGCCGCCGAGCTTATCGGAAGTGTAAGCGCAACTCCGATGATAACCGACACCAAAATACCCATAACGAAAGGTTTCTGCTCGGTTGCCCACATTATGGCATTACCGACAGCATTTGCCGCAGCACCGACATAAGGAGCGGTTAAGATTGAGAATATAACGCCCGATAAAATCGTTACAAGCGGAGTAACTATAATATCTATTTTTGTTTCTTTGCTTACAGCCTTTCCGAGCTCTGCCGCAACAACCGCTGCAAACAATACCGCAAGCGGGCCGCCCGCTCCTCCAAGCTTATCCGCCGCAGCACCGACAGCCGCAGCCGAAAACAAAACAAGCGGCGGTGCTTTAAGCGCAAATGCTATGGCTATTGCCATTGCCGGACCTTTAACGCTTGACGCAAATCCGCCAATCTGAACAAGTGTTTCGATATGAAGCTGTTCTCCGAGAGTACTTATTATTGTACCTATCAAAAGCGACGCAAAAAGTCCCTGCGCCATTGCTCCGAGAGCGTCTATTCCATACCGCTTCGCCGAAATTTCTATATTTTTCCTTTTTAGAAATTCCTTAAATTTTTTCATTTCTTTCTCCCCTATCTATATGTAATACTCTTATTATACTATTTTTTTACAAATATGTCAATTAAATTTATTCATACAATAATTAATATTAAATCAAAAGACAACCAAAATTTCATTTTGTTTTTCAGTATAAGAAAAGCCGCCTCGGGAAAATTTATTAAAAGACGCATGATAATAAATTTTTAACCGAGGTGACTTCCTTTGAAAAAACAAAAAAAAATTATTTCAATTTTATTTGTATTATTACCAATTGTAATGATATTAAACATATATTGTTCCATTCCGTCGAGAATCATTGTACCGCAAAATTCGGAATATTCTCTTAATATCAGCAGGTTTTGCGAAGCCGAAGGCAGCTGCACGCGTCCTGTATCAGCTTCCGGCAAGGCTCTTGCCGAAGAAAATCCCGGCGGAATAGCTTTAAACACTTCTTCCTGCGGAATATACAATATTCCTATTAAAATATTTAATGCAATTCCGCTTAAAACAATTGCTGTCACGGTTACTCCTATGCAATATGTAGTTCCCTCCGGAGATACAATAGGCATAAAAATGTACACTGACGGGCTCTTAATAGTTGCTGTTTCCGATTTTACAGCAAACGACGGCACAATAGTATCACCCTCAAAAAAGAGCGGATTGGAAAGAGGAGACCGAATACGTGCCGTAAACGGAGAAGAAATCAATACCGCGGAGGAATTATCAAAATTTCTTTCAAACGGTGTTTCTACTCTTGATTTAAGTATAATCCGCGGCAACGAAACATTCAATACGTCCATTACTTCCGTTGCCGAAATAAGTTCGGAAAAGCCGCGTCTCGGTCTTTGGGTTCGTGACAGCACTGCCGGAATCGGGACCTTAACTTATTATGACCCGTCAAATTCGGCATTTGCATCCCTCGGACATGCTATCTGCGACCCCGATACCGGCGATATTATGAAACTGCGCCGCGGAAATGTACTTTCCTGCAATATAATGTCTGTCGTAAAAGGCGAACGCGGCACTCCGGGAGAGCTTGTAGGAAGTTTCAGCAGTAAAACCTTCGGCACAATAAAAGACAACAACGAATTGGGAGTTTACGGCTTTTTGGAAAATACTTCCGAATTAAAATTTTCCGAGGCGATAGGTGTTGCAACCCGTTTTCAGATAAAAGAAGGCGAAGCAAAAATACTTGCAAATGTAGACGGAAAAGGCATTCGTGAATACAAAGCCGAGATTGTAAAGGTTTCAAAAAATGCAAAGACCGACAACAAAGGACTTGTAATAAAAGTCACTGACGAAGACTTAATTGCAAAAACCGGCGGAATTGTTCAAGGGATGAGCGGCGCGCCGATATTGCAGAATAATCTTTTGGTAGGAGCTGTTACACACGTCTTTGTCAACGACCCGACCAAAGGCTACGGCACTTTTATTGAGCTTATGATTGATCAAGCCGCAAAACTAAAATAACAGCTTGCAAAAAGTCTGCCCGTTTACTTTAAAGCGGGCAGGCGTTTTCCCTTTTTACCTTAGCATTATCCTTTGGATTGCTTATCATTACTGCACCCCGAGCAGCTGCCGGAATTATTCCCAATCTTACCGGCATACTCCGCGAGATTATTTACATTGCCGGAAGAAAATAAAAATCTGCAATAAATTTGCCGTATCGACATAATACTGCTTTGTTTTCGTCCAAATTCTACACAATTCGACAAATGTCATAAAATTTTTGATAAGTTAGTAAAAAAAAATGTGTATTTTTTAAAAAAAGCTTGCATTATAACACAATATATGGTATAATGTACTCAT
>CAKSJU010000074.1 GCA_934463455.1 uncultured Clostridia bacterium
TGTCCGTAATCGGGATAAAGAATAACCTCTTTTTTGCAGGTCATTTTGTTAAACGCCGCAAACTGCGTAGACGGCGGACACACATTGTCCATAAGTCCGGTAAACATCTTAACATCTGCCTTTATTCTCGGAGCGAGGAACTGCAAATCTATGTAACCGAGCTTTGTAAAAATTTCATCTTCTCTTTCATGACGCGGGTCATTTTCACGGAAATATGTCTTAAGCTCAGCATATGCCAGAATGTCCAAATCCATTTCCCAAACACGCTTATAATCGCACAAAAACGGATACTGAGGTGCTGCAAGCTTTATTCTCGGCTCAAGTGAGGAACACGCTATTGTAAGTGCACCGCCCTGGCTTCCTCCGTAAACGCCCACATTTGTTTCGTCAACATCCTCCATGTCCATTATAATTCCGGCAAGCTCCGCAGTATCAAGGAATGTATCTCTGAACATTAAGGTTTTCGGGTCGTCGTTAAGACCTCTTATAATATGTCCGCAGGTTGTTTTACCTGTATTTCCGCCGACATCAATCGATTTTCCCGCCTGTCCGCGGCAGTCCATAGCGGCAACAACAAATCCCGAAGCGGCAAAAGGGAGATACGCTCCCCAACCCTCACTGCGTCCGTTATATCCGTGAAAATTCAAAACTGCCGGGCATTTTCCTTTTATGTTCTTCGGTTTTAAAAGCTTTGCATATACTCTTGCCCCGTGAACACCGGTAAAATACAAATCAAAGCAGTCTGCAACAGGACTTTCAAAATCCGCCGCCGGGGTAATCTCTACTTGTCTGTCGAGTGCGTGCATTTCAGCAAGCGACTCTTCCCAATACTTTTCAAAATCCGCCGGTTTCGGGTTACTACCCTTATATGTTTTAAGCTCCGAAATCGGCATATCAATCATTGGCATAATCTGTTCTCTCCCTGTAAAAAAATTTTTCTACTAAATTATATACCGTTATCTAAATATTGTCAATAGAATTTTTATTATTTGCCAATTTTTTTGCAATAGTATAAAATTGCTCCTTAGACATAATTGCATTCACCGAATCAACGAGCATATTCGGTGAAATTCTCCCCGGCAAGCCGAGTACATTGCAAAGCTTGCGCCGCATCGCGGCACTGTCTTTTCCGCCGGACAATCCAAGCATATACAAATCGGTCTTTGTAATTTTCTCCCGCGCGTTTACGCTCTCTTTGCCGTCAATCGTGCAGCCGGCATTTTTCAGCGCATTTAAGATTATTTCGTCGTTTATTCCCTCAACTCCGAGAAGCCCCTCTTTTCCCGCCTTTTCCTTACGGCGCTCTTTTCCCTTTACTTCGGGTATATACGCATGCTTTACCCTGTCCTTCGGCAATGCCTGTTTTATATAATTTCTTATTTTAAAACCTGCCGCGTCCGAATCCGTCAAAATTACCACACCGCAGTTTTTCGCAAAAGTTTTCAGAGTTTCAATATCCTTCTTACGATTAAAAATCGCAAAACCGTTTGTAACAAAAACAGCTCCGTCCACTATATTCGACAATTTTATTTTGTCATATACACCCTCAACAACTATACATTCTTTTATATGATACATAACATTCTCCAGTTAATTAGCTATATAGATAATATTTCTTTCATTATACCACTTTTTCTGTGAAAATTCAACTTTTTCCGCACAAATTCGAAAAAACAATTGCATTTCATTCATTTTTGTGATATAATTAAATACAAGTGCGATAATAGGATAAATTATAACATAAATATTTAGGAGATGATATATTGAAAGACGAACTCAATATTATGGACCTTGTCGATATGCTTATGCGCCGCTGGTGGATTATGCTTGTATCAATGCTGTTGGTAGGCGTAATGGCTTTTGTTTTTACAGAGGTGTTCATATCACCGTCTTACCGCTCGGAGGGTGCCTTGTACGTTAATTCGACAACAGACCAGCAAATGAATCAGACATTGACCGTATCTACTCTTAACGCATCACAGCAGCTCGTAAGTACATATGCAGAAATATTAAAACGCAGAACTTTTTTGGAAAGTGTTTCAAAGGATATAGATAATAAATATTCTGCGCAGCAGCTTAAAGGAATGATTTCAATTTCATCCGTAAACGACACCGAAATAATGCAGATTTCCGTAACTTCCGGAGACCCGGACGATTCTTACTTGATTGCGCACAGTGTTTTGATGCGCGCACCGGATGAGCTTATACGTGTAGTTGAAGCAGGATCTGTAAAGCTTTTGGACGATGCAAAGAAAAATACGGCGGCAGTATCACCTAATATTAGACAAAACACACTTATCGGTGCACTTTTGGGATTGATAATAGGTGCTCTGATAATATTCCTGCTTGAAATTATAGATACAAGAATTAAAGACGCTGCGTCAATTACAGCCAAGTACGGCGAGCCCGTTCTCGGCGAAATTCCGACGCTTACCGATTTTAAGAGATAGGAGGAGATTAAAATGGCTGATAATAAAAAGAAAGAAAATCCCTCCAAGGCAAGAAGTCACAAAGAGGAATCAATAAGACAGCGTGCCGCTTCCCTTGTTACCGAAGATACGGCATTTACAATTGTGGAAGCGTATAAAACCGCGAGAACAAACATTATATTTTCTCTCGGTACTGCAAAAGGCTGCAAAAAAATAGTTATTACAAGTGCAAACCCCGGTGAGGGTAAGACAACGACAACTCTTAATCTTGCGATTGTTTTTGCTCAAACGGACGCAAAAGTTCTCGTCATAGACGCAGACCTTCGTAAACCGCGTATATACAGACATCTTCAATTGGAACGCAAGGGCGGACTTTCGGACGTTCTTTGTGATTTTATTGATGTTGAAAGCGCAATCCACCATGTTGAAAAATACGGAATAGATTGTATTACTTCCGGTCAAATTCCGCCAAATCCGGCAGAATTGCTGTCCTCCGACGCAATGGGCGATTTGTTGGACAAGCTTTCCGAAAGATACGATTACATTTTTATAGACACCCCGCCGTCAACAATAGTTACCGAAGCTGCAGTGTTATCACGTTTTGTAAACGGCGTTATAATTGTGGCACGTCAAAATTATACGATTTTTGAGTCGCTTGCAAAAGCCCGCGAAAATCTGCTTTTTGCGGATGCAAAAATTCTCGGATACATATTAAATGACATAGCCGCAAAGAAATACGGTTACGGCAGATATTATTACAGGAATTACCGCTCATACGGATACGGTTACGGTTATAACGACGGTCGGTACGGATACGGTTACGGACATTACGGGTATCAATACGGATATGGTTACGGGGAGAACAGAAAATCCAATTCCGCAGAGAATGACAATGCGCAAAAAACAGCTTCATCTTTTTCCGCGGATTTAAAAAATAAGAGTATTAAGCTTATAAATAAGATATTTAAAAAATAGTTAATTTAATTGCCCATGTGTGTTTTTAAAAAATGCACATGGGCTTAGATATAAGAGAAGCTTTATTATAGTGCCGATGTTTTGACGGCAGAACGGAGACTTATTATGAATTCATTTTATGCGGCAAATATACTTATTCCGAAAAATATTGATATGACAAAATGGAGCGTGGTTGCATGTGACCAATACACCTCCGAGCCCGATTACTGGAACGCTGTAAGCAGCCTTGTAGGCTCTGCTCCGTCAACGCTTAATCTTATATATCCGGAAATATATCTTTCGGGCAACAAGGAAAAACGTATATCGGACATAAACAGAAAAATGAAAGAATATATCGACATGGGTCTGTTTCACGAGCTTGAAAACTCCATGGTTTTTGTAAAACGAAGCTTAAAAAACGGTAAAATACGAAGCGGACTTATAGGTACAATTGACCTCGAGGATTATGATTATAAAAAAGGGTCTTCAAGCAATATCCGCGCAACCGAGGGAACTGTCATGGAAAGAATTCCTCCGAGAGTACAAATAAGAGAAAATGCACCGCTTGAATTTCCTCATATCATGATTTTAATAGATGACCCCGATATGACGGTAATTGAGCCTTTATCAGACAAAGTTGATTCTTTTGGCAAGCTGTATGATTTTAATCTTATGCAAAACGGCGGTTCAATCTGCGGATATTCAATCTCAAAAGAAGAAATTCAAAGGGTCACAAATGCAATTGAAACGCTTTCTTCAAAGCAAGTTTTTGAGGAAAAATACGGCGTAAAAAACAAGCCTGTTTTAACCTTTGCGGTAGGAGACGGAAATCACTCTCTCGCAACCGCAAAAACATGCTGGGAAAACATAAAAGCTTCTCTTTCAAAAGAAGAACAAAAAACTCATCCCGCACGTTTCGCATTGATTGAGCTAGTAAACCTGCACGATTCTTCTCTTGAATTTGAACCTATTCACAGGGTTATTTTCGGAGTAAATCCCGAAGAGGTTTATAAATCTATATTTGAATTTTATCCTCAGGCGTCTGAAACAGACAACGGCGGGAAAAAAATAATCTGCACATACGGCAGTGTAACAAAGCCGATATGGATTAAAGACGAAAAAAATAATCTTGCAGCCGGCACTTTTCAGGACTTTGCCGATGATTATTTATCCTCTCACAGCGGGACAATAGATTACATCCACGGTCAGAATGTTGTGGAAGAATTAAGCCGCAAAGAAAACAATATCGGGTTCATTCTGCCGGCAATGCAAAAATCCGACTTGTTCAAAACAGTTATTTTAAACGGAGCATTGCCCAGAAAAACATTCTCTATGGGTGAAGCCTGCGACAAGAGATATTATCTGGAGGGAAAGAAAATCAAAAAGTGGATGTAAAAAAAGTCCGGAACGCAAGAAAAGAAGAGAAAAGCATATATTACAGGAAATATAATTGTTGTAATCCGGTCTTTTTTAGGTGAAAAAATCAATATAATTGATTTTTTATAGAATTATTCCTTTTCTTGTTATCAACAAACTTCGCCGCTCGACGGCGTCGAAACAAGCGATATATACTTCATCGTGAATTAAAATTCACGACTCATTTATTACGCTTTTTCTCCTTTTTCCCAAAAATCTTTGATTTTTGGGAGACCCTGTGTAGTACACTGTCGGGTATCCCAAAGCTAAAGCTTTGGCTCAGTTTGTTAATTCCGAAGCATTTTTTTCTATCCCCTCAAAAAAGGGGCTGTTTAAAAAGCCGGTTGACTTTTTTTAAACAGCCCCTTTTTATTCTACTCTTCAAAGCTGTCAAATTTAATTACAGCTTTAAACATATCTCCGTCGGTTTTAATTATAAAATCTCCTCCGCAGGCTTCAACATAGCTTTTTGCAATCGCCAGTCCGAGACCGTTTCCCTCCGCGCTTCTTGATTTATCACCGCGTACAAAACGCTCGGTTATGTCTTCATTGTCAAAATCCATCGGATAAGAAGAAATATTTTTAAACTCTGCACACACTGTCTTATTTTCTTCATATCCCAAAATAAATACCCTTGTGTTTTTCAGAGTATATTTTAATATGTTTTCTATGAGATTTCCTATAACTCTCGACATCTTTCTTCCGTCGGCAACGATAAACAATTCTTTCGGCATATTCATCACAAAAATCAATCCGGATTTTTTAATTTCGCTGTCATATTCCCCCATTGACTGATTTATCAAAAGCACAAGGTCAATTTTTTCTCTCAAAATCTCTTCATTTCCGCTTTGTACCTTTGAAATATCAAACAAGTCGCGCGTAAGATTTTTTAAACGTTCACTTTTTTTAGATATTATTTTAACGTAATCCCTTGCCTCCTCCGGAAGATTTTCCATATCCTCCAAAAGCTTTGCATAATTAATCACAGATGTCAGAGGTGTTTTTAAATCATGCGACACATTTGCTATCAGCTCGGTTTTCATTCGTTCCGCTTTAAGCATGCTTTCAAGCGATTTTACCATTCCCTCGCCCATCTCATTAATGTTTACTCCGACTTCAACCAAATCGCTGCATTTAAGCTCGGGGATTTTATATGCGGTATTTCCGTTTCTTATTTCGCTTACTCCCCTTTTTATTTCTTCTACATCCTTGGCACGATTATCGAGCACAAATGCCGCAAAGATAAATGCCGCGCAAGAGATAATAAAAGGAATAAAGCCTTTCGGCATTACAATTCCGCAAACACATATCAATGCAGTATAGGCAAGCAGCATACCGATTAATATCGCGCCGGTTCTTCCGCCCTTTAATCCCGTTATTCTTTCTATTACGCTTTTTATTACCGCGATTATTTTTTTCGCAAGCCTTATTACCCAATTTGCAAATTTATATAAAAAGCTCATTTTTATAAGCTGTCTGCATTTAATGTTCCTGACAAGCGATAAGTAAGAATTAAGTACAATAAGTGCCGCAGCAGCCGTTGCCGCCGCACTGATACACACCGGCATATATTCCGGGAGATATCCGTTTACCATTCCGCCAACAAGCGCAACATCAGCCGCTCCGCAGGCTAAAATTGCCGCTCCGATAATAAACAAATGAGCTTCCGCAAAAAATCTGTCAATCCATATGGTTTTTTGATTTTCTTCTTCATCTTTTCCGCACACACCGGTCAAATATGCCCCAATCAAAAGCGCAAAAATCAAAAATATAAACACCTTATAAAATACCGATTTTACCATCTGCGCCTGGCTGTTCCAAAGAGCCTCACATTCAGCGGCATATTTATCATTTATTCCCGCACATATTGTAACAGTATTATTTTCGGCAGGTATCTGAGACCCTCCCTCAAACAAATCTCCGTACATATCTATATTGCTGTCACTTGACGCTGTATATGTTCCGTCCGCCGTATCCGACTTTCTTTCCAGAACATAAAAATTTTTTCGGTTTTCAAAATCACCTTTTCCCGTCGCACCGCAATTTGTAAATACCTCCTCGTTCCCGACAGACACGTAATATTCCACATTCCTATCCATATTATCAAGATTTTCGCCGATAAGCTTGTAAAGCTCCGTTCTATCCGTTTTATCCTCACCGGTTTCATAAAATTCCGAATATGCTGCCCTTACGGCTCTTTGCGGCATATTCAGTTTATTTGTAATCAAATGCGACCTCTCAAAGCTTGATTCAAATTTGTACAAAAAGTTTCCGTCATTTGATATATCGGCTATTGTTTTTGAAATTATTCCCGCCGGAAAAGCGAAGCATGCCGCAAACAATATTACAGCCGCGATTTTAGTATATACGGAATAACATATTTTTTTCATTGTCATCTCTGTCCTTTCTAACCGATTTTGTAACCTATTCCCCAAACAACCTTAAGATACTTCGGCTCTTTCGGATTAATTTCGATTTTTTCGCGTATATGTCTGACATGAACGGCAATTGTGTTATCTCCGACAATTGCCTCTTCGTTCCATACGTTCCGATAAATATCCTCTGCCGAAAAAACTCTTCCGCGGTTTTTGCACAAAAGCTCCAATATTTTGTACTCAATAGGTGTGAGCCGTACTTCCTCACCATCCACCTTTACCGTTTTGTTTTCGGTATTTACCGAAAGTCCCGATATTTCAATTTCCCCTGCCTGCTGTTTTATTGAGCCGAGTGAAGTGTATCGTCTCAGCTGCGATTTAACTCTCGCCACCAATTCCGACGGATTGAACGGCTTGGTTACATAATCGTCCGCTCCCGCGGTAAGTCCTAAAATTTTATCGGCATCTTCCGATTTTGCTGACAGCAGAATTACCGGAATGTTTTTCGAGGTACGAAGCTTCATTAAGGTTTTTATTCCGTCCAGCTTTGGCATCATAATATCCAAAATCAAAAGATGTACCTCTTTTTCGGATAAAACATCCAACGCTTCAATTCCGTCATACGCCTTAATCACTTCATATCCCTCACCGGATAAAAATATAGCTATGCTATCCACTATCTCCCGGTCATCGTCAACCACCAATATATTCATTTTTATAACCATTCCTTTCCCTTTCGATTTAACAGTTGTATTCTACCATATATTTCTTAAGATTTCTTTTATAAAATTCTTAATTTTTCTTAATAATTAAAAAAGCGGTCAAATGACAAAAGCCATCCGACCGCATATTTTTTATTTTGTTGCACCTATACTTGATATAGGCCAAATTCTGAATACCGACTTTCCTACCACAGCTTTTTCCGATACCTGCCCCAAGCTTGAATCACGGCTGTCCAAGCTTCTCGGTCTGTTATCTCCCATTACAAATACATATCCCTCGTCCACTGTAATCGGAAATTCCATTGTCGGGTCAATTTTATCGGTTATTCCGTCATAATATTCCTCATCCAGAACTTCTCCGTCAACCCAAACCTTACCTTCCTTTATATCCACGGTCTGACCGCCGAGAGCAATTACTCTTTTTACATAATATTTAATTTTCAAATCTTTCGGCAAAGTCGGATAATTAATCAGCTTATAGACAAGATTCACGCTTTTGTCTTTTTCCGATGCGGTTTCATCATAATATTTCGTTCTGTTTTTATAAGTAGAATCCAAAATTACAATATCACCCTGCTTTGGCTTATATCCGATTTTTGTAACAATCAGGCGGTCATTATCCACCAAAGTGGGGAACATTGACGGTCCGTCAACTTCAACTATGTCAAATATAAATCCCTTTATAACAAATGCTATTAAAAGAGCTATTACAATAGTGTAAAACCATTCAAAAATCTCTCTCGACAAGCTAAATTCTTCTTTTTTCATGATGCTTTCACCATACTGATACGAAAATGCTCCGTATTTCCTTTCATATTTTGATATTGGATAATCGTAAAATACATATTTTACAATTGATTAATCGAAAATTCCGCAATGTAGGCAAAAAAGAGGACAATCCCTGTCCCCCTTTTTTCTGCATTTTTATAAGGTTATATTCTTTCCTTAACCTTAGCCGCTTTACCCACTCTGTCACGCAGATAGTAAAGCTTTGCTCTTCTGACTTTACCTTTTCTCGAGATTTCAATCTTCTCAATGTTAGGCGAATTTACAGGCCATGTTTTTTCAACACCAACACCGTAAGAAAGACGTCTTACAGTAAAGGTCTTTGCAATTCCGCCGCCCTGCACCTTAATAATGGTACCTTCGAACATTTGAGTTCTTGTTCTTGTACCCTCGGTGATTCTTTGGTAAACTTTTACGTTATTACCAACAACAAGTTCAGGTAAATCGTTTCTGATTTGGTCTTTTGTCAAAGCACTAATGATTTCGTTTGCATTCATCATTAAGCCCTCCTCTCATATTCTAAGACGTTCGTGCCGACCGAGGCAGAGGACCATCCGTAATTTAACTCATTTATTATATCACATTTTTTTCTAAAATGCAATAGATTTATACAAAATTTTTATTTTTTTATTTTCAAATCGGCGATACTGTATAACGCTTTTTCAAAAACAATCAAAATTCCGCTTCATCCGGGTCAAATTTCCCGCCTATGGCATACGCACCGAAATGTTTTCCTGCAAGCGACCCTATAATTTCCTGACCGAGAGAACTGTAATGCGCTTCGGCATTCGGGTTTTTGTACTTTGAATCACCGAATATTAATTTATCTGTAATTGTTGTCAACATTAAAAATCCCGGCTGCTCCTTGCAGATTGTATCCTGTGCATCCTGAATTGTTTTATCATTTGCTTTGCGTGTTTCAATGTCTCCGTTCAGCCAATTTACAACAGAAGAAAAAGTTCCGACCCGGATAATCCCGAAAGTATCTATGCCCAACTCGGCAGAAAGCCCGTCCCTGAGAGAAATCAGACGTTCCATATAGTCTTTTTTTGTCATTCCGTGTACCATATCAGATTCGCCCTGCAGCCATACCACATAAATTTTTCGGATATTTTCTTTTCCGATTTTGCGGATTGCTCCGAGCGTCTTTGTTACAACGGAGATATACCCCTCTGTGCCGGGCAGCCAGTAATCAATTCCGGTTGATCCTCTTGCCGCATGAACGGCAACAATCTCATGATTTGTCATTTTTATATAGCTTCTTGCAAATGCCGGGAGAAGCGTGGTACAATCTTTTTCCGGTGCAAGCAAAACAGTATCGTTCAGCTGATCCAAAAATTCCATTCCGTCCAATTTCAAAAAAGGCTTCATGCTATGTCCAATATTTTCTCCGACAGGATTTTTCAGCGGTGTAAGTGTATCGGTCAGATATTTATATTCCAATGCACCCGAAACCTCCCGCGTTTCCGAACATCCCTCGGTTTCTCCTTGCATATTGCTTTGTCCCATAAACAAAATTAAATCTTTTTTCATACTAACGCACCTATTCTTCAAGACATCGAAGTTTTATTACTTTCCGGCAAACTCTAATTTATCTATAATTTTACTCATTTCTTCAAGCTTTTCCTCTATATCCTTAACAAGCTTAAACTGATTTCTCGCACGGTCAAGGTTATGCTTTTCCCGATGAATTTTGAAATATGTATCACCTTCCAAATAATCGGTAAGGAAACGTATGCCGCACTCATATGTGAGTATCAATGCCGAAATCGGTAACAGCTCAATTTCTTTTTTTGTAAGACAATCGCCTGTCTTTGCCAAAAAGCCTTTTGCGAATTGCTCAAATTTTTCAAGGTCGAAATATATCTTGTCAAGGTCAGTCTCATCCTCTGCACCGCTCGATGCCCCGAATCTGAGCGCATCACCGAAATCATAAAGTGCCGAGCCCGGCATTACGGTATCAAGGTCAATTACGCAAAGCTCTTTTCCGGTATCTTTATCAAAAAGTACATTGTTCAGCTTTGTATCGTTATGAGTAACTCTTACCGGCACTTCGCCCTTTTCGGTTGCATTGACTATAAGGTCTGCGTATTTTGCATATTCAAGTGCAAAGTCAATTTCTTTTTGCACCTCGCCGCGTCTTCCCGCCTTATCTTCTTCTATTGCCTTTTTGAGATTTTCCACTCTCTTGGGAGTATTGTGAAAATCCTTGATTGTTTCGTGCAGCTTTTCGGCAGGAAAGTCGTCCAGCATTTTTTGAAAAGCTCCGAACGCTCTACCCGCATAATAAAGCTGAATAGGATTTTCCACTGTATCATAGCTTAGCGAATCCGATATGTACTTGTACATTCTGAAGTAATTCTTATCATCAGCTTTATAATAGCAATCCCCGTCAATCGTCGGAATAACCGTTAGGGTTTCACGGTCGGGATTTCCGCCGGCAGCTTTTATTTTTTTACCTATATGCTCGGTCACATTATAGATATTTTCCATAACATGAGCCGGGTTTTCAAACACATTCACATTAATTCTTTGCAGAATATATCTCGATTCACACAAATAAGTATCATTTATATGTCCGTTTCCGTATTCTTCTATTTTTGTCTTTACCTCGAATTTGCC
>CAKSJU010000075.1 GCA_934463455.1 uncultured Clostridia bacterium
CTCATATGTTGGTGTTATGCTTTCTTCAATCTTGTCAATTGATGCTTTATTATCATCATAACCGATATGCATATAAGTGTCAAGTAAAGTTAGCGTATAACCGAAAATCTCAGATTTTACAGTATTTTTTCCAAAAGCATATTACTTCTTTCAATAAATGCCGTCATTTGTTCTGCATCAAGAGGTTTTAGGCTCATCATAGCCAAATCATAGATATGTTTGGTTATGAGCTCTGCATTTTCATCATTTGTTTCAACCAATTTTTTTACAAGCTCATTATTTGAGTTAAGAACAAACGTGTAATCATCCTTAAACATCGAGCTCATACCGGCAAATTGCTGTCCGTATGATTTGTACATTTCCTGCATACGTCTCGACTCTTCGCCCAATAAAATAACAGCCGGTATTTCTTTATTTTTCAAGCCTTGAATTTCTACTTTAATGTCTTCTTTACCAATATATTTTTTTGCTTTTTCGATAAGCTCTTTATTCTTTTCTTCATCCTGCGCATCATTTTCCTTTAAATCATCGGCAAGACTCGAATCAATTCTTTTAAATTTAACCCCTTCTTCTTTCATTTCAATAAAAGAAATAAAGTGAGTATCAATCATAGTAGGCAAAAGCACTGCGTTTTCTCCCTGTTCTCTGAACATATTTATATACTGCGATTGCTGCGTCTCGTCGGAAACATAGTATACGGTTTTATTTTCTT
Organism: uncultured Clostridia bacterium; assembly: GCA_934463455.1. Taxonomy (GTDB): domain Bacteria; phylum Bacillota; class Clostridia; order UBA1381; family UBA1381; genus CAKSQL01. The sequence continues at coordinate 713 of CAKSJU010000075.1, forward strand.
TACCCTCAAGATATTCTGATAAAGTCAAATATTTTCCGTCTATATCCTTATAGATTAATATATCTTTTACTTTTTCGTAGAACTTTTCATCACGGAGACAGCCGTATTTAATGAACATGTTAATGTCATCCCAATAACGGTTATAATTTTCTCTTTCCTTTTTATAAATCTCGCAAAGCTTGTCCGCAATCTTTTTGGTTATGTGTGAAGATATTTTCTTTACATATCCGTCATTTTGCAAAAAGCTTCTTGAAACATTCAGCGGCAAATCCGGACAATCTATTACACCCTTTAAAAGCATAAGGAAATCGGGAATAACCTCCTTAACGTTGTCTGCTACAAAAACCTGGTTATTATAAAGCTTTATCTGCCCTTCTGTTCCCGCAAATTCATGGTTGAGCTTCGGGAAATAAAGTATTCCCTTTAAATTGAAAGGAAAATCAACATTCAGATGAATCCAGAATAAAGGCTCGTTAAAATCAGTAAATACTTTTGTGTAGAACGATTTGTATTCTTCCTCCGTACAATCCTTTGGTGCTTTCATCCAAAGCGGAGTTGTATCATTAATCGGTTTGGATTCTTCTTTTGCTTCCGACTCATTTTCTTCTTTTTTACCTGCTGTTTCCAGATAAATTTCAACAGGCAGGAACGAGCAATATTTATTCAAAACACTCCGTACAGTGTATTCTTCCAAAAACTCTTTGCTGTCTTCGGCTATATGCAGCGTTATTGTTGTTCCCCTTTCTTTTCTTGTTCCCTCTGAAAGCTCATATTCCATGCTGCCGTCGCATGTCCATTTTGCAGGCTTTGCGCCCTCTTGATATGATAAAGAATCTATTTCCACGCTTTCAGCCGGCATAAACGCAGAATAAAATCCGAGACCGAAATGTCCGATTATTCCTCCGTCTTTATTTTCTTCATCCTTATATTTTTCAAGAAAATCACTTGCTCCCGAAAAAGCTATTTGAGTAATGTACTTGTCTATTTCCTCTGCCGTCATTCCTATACCGTTATCCGAGACAGTTAAAGTTTTTGCTTCCTTGTCTATGATAACATCTACTTTAAATTTTTCTCCTTCTTTTAAAGCAGCCTCGCCTATTCCGGCAAGCTTTTTCATTTTTGTAACAGCGTCACAGCCGTTTGAAACCAATTCTCTTAAGAAAATATCCTTATCCGAATACAACCATTTTTTTATTATCGGAAATATATTTTCCGAACTTACAGAAATATTACCTTTTGCCATTTTAAAACACTTCCTTAAATTGTTAACTAAAGATAAAAGAGTTGAAACACTCGAAAGCTCAACTCTCTTACATAATTGATATTTTACTACTTAGTGATAAATTTGTCAATATTTGCAGAAAGTAATTTACAATTTGTTAACTTCTTTTTGCAAAATAATTTATTATATCACGCGATTTCTTTGTCTGCCTGCTTCAAAGCTTTTTATATTTTCGATTACTTCTTTTACGCATCTCACTCTTGCTTCATATGCTCCCCATGCCAGGTGCGGAGTGAGAACAACATTATCCATGTCCTTAATAGTATAGATCGGATTATCGCTGCGCAGCGGCTCAATCGAGTACACGTCCGTTCCGAATGCTCCGATGTTACCGTTTTTTACAGCCTCCGCCACCGCTTCTTCATCGGTCACTGCTCCTCTTGCGGCATTGTATAAAATCACACTCCGCTTCATTTTGTCAAGCTGCTTTTTTCCTATTACATGTTTTGTTTTTTCAGTAAGCGGTAAATGCAAAGTAATAATATCGGATTTTTCGCAAAGTGTATCTATATCAACATTCTCCACATCTTTTTTTTCGGTACGCGAATATGCAAGAATATTACAGCCGAAGGCTCTCGCTACATCAGCGACCTTTTTGCCGATATCTCCGTATCCGACAATTCCCCATGTTTTACCGCTCAATTCATAAAAAGCAGGCTCTAATCTGTTATGCAAACCGCTTTTTGTATATTCACCGCTTTTTACAAACCTATCATAAAAACCCAAATTCATAACAAGCGACAAAACAGACGCAACAGTAGTTTGAGCCACGCTGTCGGTAGAATAACCTTTTACGTTGCATACCGCTATTCCTTTTTCCCGGCATGCTTCAAGGTCAACGTTGTCAAAACCGGTTGCCGTAATACAAATTAATTTCAAATTACTTGCATTTTCTATTTCTTTATTACCGATTTTAACCTTATTCAATATTATCACATCGCTATCGGCAATTCTGTCTGCGGTTTCTCCGTAGTTTGTTTTTACATATATCTTCGCTTGCGAAAGCTCCGGGAATGATAAAAGATTAATGTCTTTACCCAAAGTTCCCGCATCAAGTACTGATATTTTCACGATGTTCCCCCTTATCCTATTTGCTTTTATATATTATATCCTCATTTCCGACAATATGAACTCTCATTATATTTGTCGTTCCGCTCATACCTACAGGTGCTCCGCCGGTAATAACCACCAAATCACCGTCGCCGAGATAACTAAGATCTCTTGCGCAGTCAACAGCATGTTCAAAAAGTGCGTCGGTATTTGACCTTATTTCGTTCATTATCGGCACAACTCCCCACGACAAATTAAGCTGACGTCTTGATTGTTTATTTGTTGTTGCGGCAATTATAGGGCATGCCGGGCGGAATTTTGAAAGCATTTGCGCTGTTTTGCCTCCGAATGTCAAAGCAATAATTGCGGTAGCGTTCAAATCATGAGCTGTTGTACAGGCAGCATGTGATATTGCATTTGTAACATCATTTTCTTCCAAATTATCCTGATTTTTAGAAAAACGTTTTAAATAATCAATATCTCTTTCCGTTCTTTTTGCTATTGTTGACATAGTTTTAACGGTTTCTACCGGATATTTTCCGATTGCTGTTTCTCCCGACAGCATTATCGCACTTGTACCATCATATATTGCATTCGCAACGTCAGTTGTTTCTGCTCTTGTCGGTCTGGGATTTCTTATCATCGATTCAAGCATTTGAGTTGCTGTAATAACAATTTTGCCTGCCGTATACGTTTTTTTAATTATTTCTTTTTGATAAACCGGCACATCTTCAAGAGGAATTTCAACACCCATATCTCCTCTTGCAACCATTACTCCATGGCTTACCTCTATTATTTTTTCGATGTTTTTTACACCCTCATAATTTTCTATTTTTGCGATTATTCTTATATTTTTACCGCCGTTGTTATCCAAAAAGCTCCTCATTCTCATTATGTCTCTTTCATCTCTTGCAAAAGATGCGGCAACAAAATCAACACCCTGTTCAATTCCAAAAAGCAAATCGTCTTTATCTTTTTTGCTCATGTACGGCATGTTTAAAGAAACATTCGGAACATTTACTCCTTTTGAATTATAAACCATGCCTCCGTTTCTTACTATACATTCTATTTTGTCCGGCTCAACATCAACCGCCTCAAGCTCAATCAAGCCGTCATCAATCAAAAGCTTAGCTCCCTCGGATATATCCTGCGGCAGATTTTTGTAAGTGATGCTTACTCCGCTATCATCACCCTCAACATCATAAGTATATAATGTAAATCTGTTGCCGTTTACAAGGGTTGCAGACCCGTTTTTAAAGGTTTTTATACGAATTTCCGGACCTTTTGTATCTAAGATTATTGCAACCGGTGCATCAAGCTGTTCGCGTACGCGCTTAATTCTTTCTACTCTTTCCAATGCTTCCTCATGAGAGCCGTGAGAAAAATTCAGTCTTGCCGCATCCATACCGGCAAGTATTAATTTTCTTAGGACATCATCATTATCTGTTGCAGGTCCCATTGTGCATATAATTTTTGTTTTTCTCATAAATCTACTTCCCCTCCAACTGATTTTATTCCGTTTTTAATAACATTTTCCGAAAAAAAGGTTGCTTCACGGACATCTCCGGAAACAACCCTCAAAAATCATACCGATAATTTTTTTGCAAGTTCTATTAATTCGGTAGAAATTTCTTTCTTCATTGAAAGACCTTCTTCAATGTCTACATCCTGAATTTTGCCGTCCTGCATACATACTATTCTGTTGCTCTTTCCTTCAAGTAACAATTCAACAGCTCTTCCGCCCATTTGACTGGCGATAACTCTGTCTCTTACCGTCGGGCTTCCGCCTCTTTGAACATGACCCAAAATTGTTGCACGGCTTTCAATACCTGTCTTTGCTTCAATTTCTTTTGCCATCTCCATAACTCCGCCGACGCCTTCGGCAACAATTACTATGTTGTGCTTTCTTCCTCTTGTTTTACCCTCTAAAATCGGGCGAAGAACATCTTTGTCAAAATCAAAAGGAATTTCCGGGATAAGAACAACTTCTGCACCGCATGCAATAGCTGCATTAATTGCAATATATCCTGCTCCTCTTCCCATAACCTCAACAACGGAACATCTTTCATGACTTGACGATGTATCTCTGAGCTTGTCGACAGCATCTTTAACCGTATTTAAGCATGTGTCAAAGCCAACTGTATATTCGCTGCAGCTTATATCATTGTCTATAGTTCCGGGCATTGCAATTGTAGGAAGTCCGGCTCTTGTCAAGTCTCTTGCACCTCTGAATGAGCCGTCTCCGCCGATTACCACCAAGCCGTCCAAGCCTGCCGCTTTTGCATTATCAACAGCTTGTTTAACACCCTCGGCAGTTTTAAATTCCGGACATCTTGCAGTTTGCAGAATTGTACCGCCTTTTTGCAGGGTTTCTCCGACACTTCTTGCATACATCGGAATCATTATATTATTGATAAGTCCCGCATAACCGTGTTTTATTCCCATTACCTCTATATTATGATAACAAGCAACCCTTACAACCGCTCGTATTGCCGCGTTCATGCCCGGTGCGTCTCCGCCGCTTGTTAAAACTCCGATTTTTTTTACATGTGTCATGTTTCATCAATCCTTTCTATATTCGAGCTCTACAGCTCGGTTTCCAAAATCAAGCTGTGCGCCTCTTCAACTTCACTCGCGGGAACAAGTATTTCATAACAATAATTCTCCTCACTTTTTTTCAAAGCACGGATTTTTGTAATTATTTTCCCGCTTTCGACCGCATTGCGTATCTGCATTGCATTGTCTCTATCCTGCGTCATATAAACTACAGTCCACATTTCATTATACCCCTTTTTATAAAATCCCTTAACATTTGGGTTATTCTCCCGATTTAACATTGCCGTGCTTGGTGAATATTTCAGCATCACCGTTAATTTTTATTGCAGAAGTAAATTCGGTAAACTGAGCAATGTAAACCTCGCCTTTATTAAGTTTTTCGGTATGATGAAATCTCGTATTCGATCCTCTTGTCAGTCCCATTATATTGACGCCGTCCTCCAGTGCTTTTACAACAATATAATCGGTACCGCCGATATCTTCTCTTTCCAAAATATCATCTCCCTGTTTTATTATGATTTCTACTTACTTCCCCATTGTATATTTTACATTATTTTTTTAAAAAAAGCAATGGTATTTTAACCAAAAATAAACTTTTTTTTGACAAACTTTTAACACAATTTTACATTTTCCGCACCAAAGCTGTCGTTAAATTTTTTAATTTGCTCTTCCCGTGCGGAAATCCAATATTTATTTGATGCCATAAGCTGCTTCTTTGCATCTTCCACATATATGCAAATCGGAACATTACCTTTACTTTCTTCGGCAATTTTCTTTATCAAATTCATTTGTTCTTCACTGTAGGTTTTTATCCTGACAAACAATTTTTGCGAAACGACATTGTCTATAGACGTGACGGTTTCACATAAAATCTTAGGATCCTCGTCTTCACGAAAGCTTACCCTTCCCTCAATGATGACAGTTTCGTCCTCTGCAAGCAAATAGGAATATCTGTCCAATACCTTAGGAAATACAATAATTTCAATACTTGCAAACATATCCTCCAAGCTTACAAAAGCCATTTGTGTATTGTTTTTTGTTGTTTTATTTTTTCTTGAAGAAACAACTCCGCAAAGCTTAATCGTCTGACCGTCGGATATATCCTTTGAAACAATCCGATAAGCACCTTCATCATCTTTTTCAACTGCCGAAACAACATCTCCGATATTGTATTTGGTTATTTTTTTTACCTTCTGAACATATTCTTCCATAGGATGACCGGAAAGATACCTGCCAATTGTTTCTTTTTCCATTTTTAAAAGATTTTTCTTTTCAAATTCGGGAATGTTTGGAAAAGAAATCTCATGCGTTTCCTCTTCTTCTCCGAAAATCGAAAGCTGTCCCGGAACAGTTTCACGGTTTGTTTTCGCTTCGCTGTCAATAACGTCTTCAAAAACTCTTAAAAGCTGAGAACGATATATTCCCATAGAATCGAATGCTCCGCATTTAATCATGCTTTCAACTGCACGTTTATTCATATCTCGGGCGGTCATCCTCGAGATAAAATCGGCAAAATTTTTAAAAGCTCCGTTTTCTTTTCTTTCATTTACCATTTCTTTTATAAAGCCGAGTCCGACATTTTTTACGCTGGCAAGTCCGAAACGAATATTATTGTCTTCAATTGTAAAGCTGTCCTCACTCTTATTAACATCCGGAGGCAGACATTCAATTCCCATATCCTTGCAATTCATTATATATTGATTCATTTTTACCATATTATCCGCGCTTGAAATAAGTGCCGCCATAAATTCAACAGGATAAAATGTTTTTAAATATGCTGTCTGATATGTAAGATAAGCATAAGCGGCGGCATGCGATTTATTAAATGCATAATTTGCAAAATAATCAATTTCATTAAATATTGAAAGTGCGGTTTTTTCATCTATACCCCGCCTTATACATCCGTCAATAAGATAATTTCCGTTTTCATCCTTTTTTCCGTAGATAAAATTTTGTTTTTCAACCTCCATCTGCGCTGCTTTTTTCTTGCTGATAACACGGCGCATCAAATCCGCATTTCCCATGGAATATCCCGCCAATTCACGCACTATCTGCATAACCTGTTCCTGATAAACCATACATCCGTAAGTAACGTTTAGAATGGGCTCTAAAAGCGGATGCTTATATGTTACATCCTCGGGATGATTTTTATTGTGAATATATTTCGGTATTGACTCCATCGGTCCCGGTCTGTAAAGCGCAATTCCTGCGACTATATCTTCAAGTGAGTCGGGCTTTAGCTCCTGCATAAAGGATTTCATTCCGGCACTTTCTATTTGAAACACACCGTCGGTGTTTCCTGAGGAAATAAGCTCGTAAACCTCCGGAAGCGAATAATCCAGATTATCCGTGTCAATTGTTATGCCTTTTGTTTTTCTTATCAATTTTATTGCGTCTTCTATAATCGTCAGATTTTTTAAACCCAAAAAATCCATTTTCAAAAGTCCGAGTTCTTCAACCGTATCTTTTACAAACTGTGTTGCGACAACGTCCTTATTTACCTGAAGAGGCAAATAATTAACGGTCGGCTCTTCGGTTATAACAACCCCTGCCGCATGCGTACCTTTGCTTTTCGGCAATCCCTCAAGCAATTTTGCGGTATTTATAAGATTTTTTATTTTCGGGTCGGAATTGTATTCGTTTTTTAACTCCTGGTTAATCTCCATAGCTTTATCTATGGTCATTTTAAGTTCATTCGGAATTAATTTTGCAATTTTATCGGTTTCGGCAAGAGTAATTCCCAAAACTCTGCCAACATCCCTTATAACCTGGCGCGCTTTCATTGTGCCGAAAGTTATAATTTGGCATACTTTATCTTCTCCATACTCTTCAATGATATAATCTATTACTTTTTTTCTGCCCTCCGGTGCAAAATCGGTATCTATATCAGGCATGCTCACTCTTTCCGGATTTAAAAATCTTTCAAAAATCAAGCTGTATTTAAATGGGTCTATACTTGTTATTCCCAAAGAATATGCCACAAGACTTCCCGCAGCCGAGCCTCTTCCGGGTCCGACAAACACGTCGTGAGTCTTTGCATAATGAATAAAATCCCACACAATCAAAAAATAGTCAACAAAACCCATTTTATTAATTACCGAAAGTTCATATGAAAGTCTATCATTTATTTCTTCCGTCACCTCAGCATATCTTTTTTTCAAGCCGTCTCTGCAAAGCTCCTCAAGATACCCGCTTGCTGTCTTTCCCTCAGGGACATTAAACGACGGCAAATGACGGGTGTTGAAATCAAAAGTAACATTACATCTTTGTGCTATTTTTTCGGTATTTTCTATCGCTTCCGGAATGTAAGAAAACAAATTTTCCATTTCATCCGGAGTTTTTACATAAAATTCCTCTGTTTCAAATTTCATTCTGTCCGGATCATCAAGAGTTGTTTTCATTTGTATGCACATAAGAACATCCTGTGCATACGCGTCGCTTTTGTTTACATAGTGAATATCATTTGTTGCGACAAGCCCTATTCCCAATTCATGCGCAAGCTTAATAAGCAGCGGATTTGTCTTTTTTTGCTCTGCAAGTCCGTGATCTTGAATTTCGATAAAATAATTGTCTTTGCCGAATACCGCAAGATATTTCTCCGCAATCTCTTTTGCTTTTTCGTAGTTCCCGTTCAAAAGTGCTTTCGGCACTTCTCCCGCTATGCAGGCGGAAAGAACAATAAGCCCCTCCGAATATTCTTTCAAAAGCTCAAAATCAATTCTCGGTTTTGAATAGAATCCCTCGGTAAATCCGAGTGTAACCAATTTAATTAAATTTTTATATCCCTTGTTATTCTCCGCCAATAATATAAGATGCGAATATTTTGATTCTTTATCATAGGTTTTATCAAAGCGGCTTCCCGAAGCCATATATACCTCGCAGCCTATGACCGGATGTATTCCCTGTGCAATTGCTTCTTTGTAAAACTCCACAACTCCGTACATAGCTCCGTGGTCTGTTATCGCAACCGAAGTCATTCCCGCTTCTTTTACTTTATTTATAAGTTCGGTAATTTTAGACGCGCCGTCAAGCAAGCTATACATGGTATGTACATGCAAATGTGCAAATTGCATTTTGAAATCACCCCTTTATCAATTCATTTTTTCCCGACAAAACAGCTTTTCTGTGACTCATCGAAAATATCGGCACAAATTGCGGCTGATATTTCTCTATAGCTTCCAGCACCGTTTCGGGTTTTAAATTGTAATTGTTTCCGGCAGAAACAATCATATCGAAAGTTAGAAATTTATTTTCGGTTTTAATAATTTTTAATTTAAATATGTGCGGTCTTATATCGGATTCTTTTACACCGCTCTTGCTTTTCTTCATAACAAGAATTTTGTCGTTACTGAGAAAATCATCGACATTCGGTATATATGCCGTTTTAAGTTCTGTTTCGACAATATATTCCGCACGGTCAAGCTTAGAAAAATCATGCTCTTTTCCCTCCGTCTTGACAACTGCCGAAATTTTAAAGCCTTTTGGGAAAGCATTGTTCAATCTGTTTTTTATTTCTTCCGCCTGAAAATCTCCGTCAAAGCCTATCTTCATATATTCGCAATCAGATGTAACCCCCACCGAAAGCGGCATAGCGACAGTCATAATCGGATGAGGATTAAAGCCCTGAGAAAATGCCATCGGCAGCCCCGAGCGTCTTACTGTACGGTGAAACATTCTCACAAAATCAAGATGAGAAATATATTTAACCTCTTCCCCTCTTTTGTACTTCAACAAATAATTACTCATAACAAACCCCCGTACCAAATGATTTAATTCCGCATCCCGCACATTTTTCGCGGCAATTCGGTGTTGTTTGAGCCAATTTAGCTTTTTCGTTCTCATTCATAAAAAAACTTTTGGTAACTCCGACATCTATGTGATCCCAAGGCAGACATTCGCTGTAATATCTTTCTCTCAAATAAAAATCAGGATTGATGCCAGTTTCTTCAAAAGCTTTCATCCATGTATCATACATAAAAAAGTCATTCCATGCATCAAATTTACATCCAAGCTCCACCGCGCGTACAACAGCCTTCGAAAGCCGTCTGTCTCCCCGTGCGAAAACTCCCTCGAGATAACTTACCTTATTGTCATGCCAATTATATCTTATTCGCTTTGACGTTATTGCTTTTTTTAAAAGCTCCTGTTTTTTTATTATTTCTTCTCTGGTATCCTGCTTTGACCACTGAAATGCCGTAAATGGTTTTGGAATAAAGCTTGACGTACTTACCGTTATATTTATATTTTTAGCACGTTCTTCTTTCGGAATTTCAAAATATTTTCCCAAAACTGCTTCCGCAAGCGTAGCAATACCGAGAACATCATCCTCTGTTTCGGTAGGCAAACCAATCATAAAATACAGCTTTACATTCGTCCATCCGCCCCTGAATAGTCTCGACGTTGACTGCATTATATTTTCTTCTGTTATATTTTTGTTTATTACATCGCGAAGTCTTTGAGTTCCTGCTTCCGGCGCAAATGTTATTCCCGATTTTCTCACCTTTTGAACTTTATTCATAAGTTCAAGAGAAAAATTGTCAATTCTCAAAGAAGGCAGCGACAAGCCTATTTTTTTCTTTTCGGTTATATCCAAAAGCTC
>CAKSJU010000076.1 GCA_934463455.1 uncultured Clostridia bacterium
CCGCAGGCTGACATATGATCTTGATTTGCCGAGTGCGAATCGGAGCCGAAAGTAAAACGGCAGCCCGCTTTTTTTGCCATTTGCAAAACTCTGAACAATCCGTTGTTTTTAATATCCGAGCCCTCGGGGAAACAATCGGCGTTTATTTCTGCCGCAATATTATTTTCAGCAGCGGCGGAAAATACTTCTATAAGCTGCTCATCGGTGATAGTATCTATTATGTAATCGACAGGATACGGACAGCAAACAGCGTCGAACGGATGTGCCAGCGACGTTACATATTTTGCGGTCGGCGCGGTACAGATTTCCATTGTTGCCTTCAGCATAAATTCCCCGTGCTTGGAATAAGGCTCGTACAAGGCTTTGTCCATTATGTGATGAGTGTGCGAATTGGGCACAACCATAAAGTCAAGCTGCTCTGCATGCTCGGGGGTAATTGCCGCACCGACTCCGGGGCAGTAGTCAACCTCACCGCCGAAAAAGAACTTTATTCCCTCGGTATCGGTATTTTCAAGCTCGGTTAAAATTTTTCGGCAATGCTCAATCGGCTGTATTTTATACCAATTGATTACAGTGTCGCCGCCGCCGGAAGCAAGAGAGCGGCGCATACTTTCGACAAAAGGAATATCTTTGTCCCACATATGGTCGGATATGCCGATAAATTTTAAATTATTTCTTTTTGCGGATTTTACATAATTTGCAATGGTTGCTTGGTCTTCTCCGCAGACAGACAAGTAAGTATGTGCGTGTAAATCGTATGAAACGTTCATAGTGTAATCACCTCGCGGATATTATATAATACTTCATTGCCGATGTCAATAGATTATGGAAATTTAAATTGAATAATATACATTTTGTATCCCCTGAGATATTGGAGAAATTGTTATTGTTTAATAAATTTTTAAAAAAGTCTTGTAAATTAAAAAATATTGTGGTACAATTAATCTAATATAATACGGAAAAGCTATGATGAAATTCAGTAGGAGGCAAATTCGCCGAAAGAGAGCAGCGGTCACGGGCTGGAAGCCGCTGCGGTAAGAGTGCCGACGAATATTCGTTTCGGAGCTGCGCCGGGGAAGTTTTTTATGTGTAGTCGGCGTCGGAGGGGGCAGACCGTTATTCTGCCGAAATAAGAGTTCGGCTCTTTTTTTTAAAAGAAGCCGGAAATATGGGTGGTACCGCGGAGTATACTTCGTCCCTGCAATGTTTTTTGCGGGGATTTTTTTATTGAATTTTTTTAAAAATCTACCGCCTAAAGAGGAAAGGAAGAGGAAAATGAAAGAAAAGCTTCAATTAATCAAAAATTCCGTATCGGAAGCGCTTAACAGTGTTCATGACCTAAAAAGCCTTGAAGACCTGCGTATTCGTTATCTCGGAAAAAAAGGCGAGCTGACAGCCGTGCTTAAGGGCATGGGCGCACTGTCTGCGGAAGAGCGTCCGAAAATCGGTGCGCTGGCAAATGAAATACGCGCATCACTGGAAACAGAGATTGACAACAAGAAGAAAGAATTATCTAAAATTTTGCAGGAGCAAAAGCTTAAGCATGAAGTTATTGACGTAACCATGCCGGGTAGAAAAAATGAAGAAGGCAAGCTTCATCCGCTCACACAGGTTTTGGACGAAATAAAGGATATATTTGTGGGATTGGGATTTCAAATTGCGGAGGGCCCCGAGGTTGAGTATGATTACTATAACTTTGAGGCACTGAATATTCCGAAAAATCACCCTGCCCGCGATACACAGGACACTTTTTATATAGAAGATAATATTGTGCTCCGAACTCAGACTTCACCTATGCAGGTGAGAGTTATGGAAAAGCAGAAGCCTCCTATCAGAATAATTGCTCCGGGCAGAGTTTACAGAAGCGACGCCGTGGACGCGACACATTCGCCCGTATTCCACCAGGTTGAGGGACTTGTTGTGGATAAAGGTGTTACAATGGCAGACCTTAAGGGCACACTTGAAGCGTTTATGAAAGCACTCTACGGCGAAGAAACAAAGGTACGCTTCCGCCCGCACCATTTTCCGTTTACTGAGCCGTCGGCAGAAGTGGATGTTTCCTGCTTTGTCTGCGGAGGCGAGGGCTGCCGCGTTTGTAAAGGCGAGGGTTGGATAGAAATTCTCGGCTGCGGCATGGTACATCCGAAGGTGCTTGCAAACTGCGGAATTGACCCGGAGGTTTATTCGGGCTTTGCATTCGGTCTCGGCTTGGAAAGAATAGCAATGCGCCGATATGATATTGATGATTTGCGTTTGTTCTTTGAAAACGATTTACGTTTTCTTAAGCAATTTTAAGGAGGTAAGACAATGAAAGTACCAATGAGTTGGTTTTCCGACTATACTGATATATCGGGCGTTACGCCCAAAGAATATGCGCACGCACTTACAATGACAGGCTCTAAGGTAGAGGGCGTGGAAAATATGGGCGGAGGAATAAGCAATGTTGTTACGGGCAAAATCCTTTCGATTAAGCCGCACGAAAACTCCGACCACCTTGTAATATGCAGCGTTGATGTAGGCAATGAGGTTTTGCAAATTGTGACGGGCGCACCGAATGTAAAAGAAGGACAAATTGTCCCTGTTGCAAAGCATAACTCCACACTTCCCGGCGGAGTTACAATAAAAAAAGGAAAGCTGCGTGGAGTTGAGTCGAACGGAATGCTCTGCTCACATGAAGAGCTGGGAATTTCGGAAGCGGATTTGGGATATGAGCCGGAATACGGAATTTTGATATTGCCGCCGGATACCGAAATCGGCATGGACATAAGAGATTATTTCGGAATAAACGAAGAAGTTGTTGAGTTTGAAATAACTTCAAATCGTCCCGATTGCTTCAGCGTTATAGGTTTGGCAAGAGAAACGGCGGTTACTTTTAAAAAGCCGTTTAATGTGAAAAAGCCGGTGTATACCGAGAACGGAGAAAATGTTGCGGACACAATTTCGGTTGAGGTTAAAAACATCGACAAATGCCTAAGATACAGCGCTAAAATGATTAAAAACGTTAAAATCGGACCGTCGCCGAAATGGCTTGCTTCAAGACTGCGTGCCTGCGGTATACGTTCGATAAACAATATTGTCGATATAACAAATTACATTCTGCTTGAATACGGTCAGCCAATGCACGCTTTTGATTTGAGAGATTTGGCAGGCAGAAAAATTGTAGTGCGTGACGCGGGCGAGGGCGAAATTATAAAAACTCTCGATGAGCAGGACAGAAAGCTTTCGGCAAATGATTTGGTTATTGCGGACGGAGAAAAAGCCGTAGCGATTGCCGGTGTAATGGGCGGATTTAATTCCGAGGTTAAGCCGGACACAACAACGGTTGTTTTTGAGTCGGCAACCTTTGAAGCGTCAACCGTACGTCTGACGGCACAGCGTGTAGGGCTGAGAACGGAGGCTTCTTCAAGATACGAAAAAGGACTTGACCCGAATAATACAATTCCCGCGCTTGACCGTGCATGTGAATTGGTAGAAATGCTCGGCTGCGGCGAGGTTGTCGGCGGAGTTATTGATATAAAGGGTCATATTCCCGAAGCTAAAGTGCATGAATTCAGACCGGAAAAGATAAACGCATTTTTGGGAACGGATATTTCAAAAGAAGATATGGCAAAATATCTTACCTCACTGGAATTTAAAGTTGATACCGATAAAATGACGATTGTTGCTCCGTCTTTCCGACCCGATATTGAGGGAGAGGCAGATATTTCGGAAGAGATTGCAAGACTTTACGGATATGATAAAATTCCGACAACACTTCTTTCGGGAGCGTCGGTAGCGGGCGGCAAAACAAAAAAACAGCTTGCGCGCGGTAAGGTCAACAGAATTTTGTGTTCGCAGGGACTTAACGAAATTATGACATATACCTTTACTTCCCCCGCAATATTCGACAAGCTTCGTTTTGCAAAGGACAGCGTACTAAGAAATACAATAACAATTACAAATCCTTTGGGTGAAGATACTTCCGTTATGAGAACGACCACAATTGCTTCTATGCTGGATATTCTTTCGCATAACTACAGTCACAGAAACGAAAGCGCGAAATTGTTTGAGCTCGGCAAAATATATCTGCCGACAGAGCCGGGCAAGCTTCCGACAGAGCCGGAAACAGTAACGCTGGGAATGTACGGCGGAGTTGATTTTTATGATATTAAGGGCGTTTGCGAGGAATTGTTTGATGCGATGAGGGTTAATAAGGTTTCATATGTGACCTGCTCCGACCATCCGTCGTTCCACCCCGGAAGATGCGCAAAGATTATGATTAAAAACGAAGAAATAGGTATTGTCGGCGAAATTCATCCCGATGTGCAAAAAGCATTTGATATAGGAACTCCGTGCTATGTTGCCGAGATTGATTTCGATAAGATGTTCGATAGAATAAATACCGAAGTGAAATATAAGCAAATGCCGAGATTCCCCGCAGCAATCCGCGATATTGCAATGCTGGTGGATAAAGCTGTTCATGTTGCCGATATGGAAGCTGTTATGACAAAGGCTGCCGGCAGCCTGCTCGATTCCATACAGCTGTTTGATGTTTACGAGGGAGAGCAAATCCCCGAGGGCAAAAAGAGCGTGGCTTATGCGGTTTCGTTCCGCGCACCTGACAGAAATCTTACCAATGACGAAGTAAATGAAGTCTTTGAAAAGATTTTGAAAGCATTAAAGGAAAAATTGAATGCGGATTTGAGATAAAAGCTTAAAAGGCGGTGTATTTTTTATACACCGCCTTTTTGGGGGATAGGAAAAAAATGCTTCGGAACGCTCAAATCAAACCCGACGGTGTTGTTTATGGATTACCGAGTATTTTAACGCAGTGAAAGCAAAAATTAGTCTTTCAAAATCGGTGCTGTGATTACTTTTCTTCGGCTTGTACTCCGACTGTTTTGGTGGATTTGTCATCGGTTTTGTATGTATTCCGATGAAAAAGTAAACACTTAAATCTGTTTATCGGAGAGACAGCGAATGAGAATGTACCGTAAAAACGCATAAAATCAGATGTTTTATAATTAGTTATAAGTTATATATAGCTAATTGTAAAATTTACATTTTACAATTAACTAATAAGTTATATAAGAAAGGAGAAAAGCCATGCCGGGACTGTACATTCACATTCCGTTCTGCGTGAAAAAGTGCAAATACTGCGATTTTGTGTCTTTTCAAAACCGAGATGAATTTAAGGACAGGTATATCAATTGCCTGATTAAGGAGGCGGCGGAATACAAGGGAGAAAATATCGACACGGTTTTTATCGGCGGCGGTACGCCGACAACGCTTTCCTGCGTTCAGCTTGAAAAGCTTCTTTCTGCTTTGCGGGAAAATTTTAATATCGACAAAAATGCGGAAATTACCTGCGAGATGAATCCGGGAACGGCAGATAAGGATAAGCTGTGGGTTTTAAAGCGGTGCGGTGTCAACAGGCTGAGCATGGGGGTGCAATCCTTTTGCGACGATGAATTAAAAAAAATCGGACGTATTCACACTGCGGCGCAGGCGGAAGGTGCAATTCGCGAAGCAAGGGAGTGCGGCTTTGAAAATATAAGCATTGACCTTATGTCCGCATTGCCGTCGCAAACTTTTGAAAGCTTTAAAAAAACTCTTCTGCATGCCGTGGAAAAAAATCCGGAGCATATATCCTGCTACAGCCTTATTTTGGAGGAGAATACACCGCTTTATGCCGAATATGAGGCAGGGAAGCTTATTTTGCCGAGCGAGGATGACGAACGGGATATGTATGAATTTGCCTGCAATTTCCTGGAGAAAAACGGATATGCTCAATATGAAATTTCGAATTTCGCAAAAGAGGGAAAATGCTCACGGCATAATATGAAGTATTGGCAGTGCCGCGAGTATATCGGTCTCGGCATTGCGGCACATTCTTATTATAAAGGGGTGCGTTATTATAATACAAGCGATTTGCCGGTATATCTTTCGGGAAATTTTCACTCGGACGGAAAAATAACCTTGACGCTTGAAGATAAAATAGAAGAATTTATGATAATGGGGCTACGGATGACCGCGGGAATAAGCCGAACGGAATTTAAACGGCGGTTTAATATTTCGGTTGACGATGTTTTTCGGGAAGAAATAAAAAAGTTTGTCTCGGGCGGGTTTTTGTGCGATGACGGCGAAAATATCAGGCTTTCAAGAAAAGGAATTTCGGTCAGCAATTCCGTTATGTGTGAATTTGCAGTATGCAATATTAAAAAAAATATATAAATTTATGAATATTTTGTAAAAATGAAAATAAATGCTTGACAATCGGGCAGAATAGTGGTATCTTATAATTGTTAGCACTCAATATTAGCGAGTGCTAACAAAACAAAGATGACGGGAATTGTAAAATTCGAGGTGAATGCAATGGAATTAAGCGAAAGAAAACAAAAAATTCTTCAGGCAGTCATTGATGAATATTTGGGCACGGCGGAGCCTGTCGGCTCGAGAGTTATCTCGAAAAAAAACAACCTGGGCTTATCAAGTGCCACAATAAGAAATGAAATGGCAGACCTTGAGGGAATGGGATTTTTGCTCCAGCCGCATACCTCCGCGGGACGAATACCTTCGGACAGCGGATACAGATTTTATGTCAATTCTTTGATGAAACGTTATCAAATGGGCGTTGAAGCGGTTGAAAAACTGAGCGCAGCACTTGAGGACAAAGCTAATCAGCTTGAACATATAATCCGAAAAGCGGGACTCGTTACTTCGCTTTTGACCGATTATATTACGGTGTTCACAACGCCGGAGGCGGATTGCTCAAAGATTAAAAAATTTGATTTGGTTTCGCTCGGCGGCGGAAACATTATGCTGATAATAGTTACGCAGTCGGGAGTGGTAAAAAACCGAATGATGCCGCTCGGCATTGACGAAAAGTCGACCATTAAGCTCGCCGCGATAATCAACAAAAGACTTTCGGGACTTGCCGCCGGTGAAATCGGGCTTGAAGATATTCAGGGACTTCAGAACGAAGCGGCGGAAAAGCTCGGACTTGAGCCTAAGGTACTTATTAAAATTATGAATTTTATATATGAGGCAATAGAGTCCTTTGATGAAACGCAGGTGTATGTTGAAAATACAAAATCGCTTTTGAAATATCCGGAATACAGCAATTTGGAAAAAGCGCAGAACATGCTGGAATTTCTTGAGGACGAGAAAAAGCTTAAACAGCTTATACGCGGCGGTGAACAGACGCAGGACGGCGTTTCGGTAAAAATAGGCAAGGAAAACGAATTTGAAGAGCTTAACGAATGCAGTCTTGTTACGGTAAACTATTCTCTTGATAATCAAAAAAATGCGGGAAAGATTGGCGTTATAGGCCCCAAGCGTATGGATTACGCAAAGGTTATAGCAAATCTGGACTGCATATCAAGTCATATAGATAAAATTCTTTACCAATTATATATAGGAGAAGGCGGGGGATAAAAATTGACAGAAAAAGAAGATTTGGAAAAGGAAGAAACGGTTGAAGAAGCTCAGCCGGAAGAAAAAGCAGAACAGGAAGAAAAGGACGGCGAAAAAGAAAAAATAGCCGAACTGGAAACAAAAATCAAGGAATGGGAAGATAAGTATACAAGGCTTTATGCCGAATACGACAACTACCAAAAGCGCAGCAAGCGCGAAAAAGACGCGCGTTATGCCGATGCCGTTGTCGATGTTATATCAAGCATACTTCCCGTTGCCGATAACCTTGACCGCGCACTTGCTTCCGAGGCAAGCTCGGAGGATGCCAAAAAGATTTTGGACGGCGTGGCAATGGTTAAAAAACAAATGGATGAAATTCTTACAAAGCTTGAAGTTTCGGAAATAGCCGCAGTCGGCGAGGAATTCGACCCGAATGTGCACAACGCCGTTATGCACGTTGAGGATGAAAATACCGCGGATAACACGGTTGTTGAAGAATTTATGAAAGGCTACAAATACAAGGATGACAGAGTGATTCGTCACAGTATGGTAAAAGTAGCAAATTAAAAAAAGGAGAGATTTACTATGAGTAAAATTATAGGTATTGACTTAGGAACAACAAATTCATGCGTAGCCGTTATCGAGGGCGGAAACCCGACGGTTATTGCAAACTCGGAAGGCTCAAGAACAACACCGTCTGTTGTCGCTTTCCAAAAAGACGGTGAGAGAATTGTCGGTCAGGTCGCAAAAAGACAGGCTGTAACAAATGCCGACCGCACAATCATGTCGATTAAAAGACATATGGGAACAGATTACAAAGTAAATATTGACGGCAAAGCATATACTCCGCAGGAAATTTCGGCAATGATTTTGACAAAGCTTAAAACAGACGCCGAAAGCTATTTGGGCGAAAAAGTAACACAGGCTGTTATTACCGTTCCGGCATATTTCAGCGATTCACAAAGACAGGCAACAAAGGACGCAGGTAAAATTGCGGGTCTTGATGTTTTGAGAATTATCAACGAGCCGACAGCGGCGGCACTTGCTTACGGCATGCAGGATACAAACCAAAAGGTAATGGTATATGACCTCGGCGGCGGTACTTTCGATGTATCTATTCTGGACATCGGCGACGGTGTGTTTGAAGTTCTTTCGACCAACGGCGATACTCACCTCGGCGGTGACGATTTTGACGAAAGAATTATGAACTATCTTATCGAAGAATTTAAGAAAGAAACAGGCGTTGACCTGCGCGGCGATAAAATGGCAATGCAAAGACTTAAGGAAGCTGCGGAAAAAACAAAAATCGAACTTTCCGGCATGACGACTTCGAATGTAAATCTTCCGTTTATCACAGCCGACGCAACCGGTCCGAAGCATTTGGATATAACCGTAACAAAGGCAAAATTTGACGAGCTTACCGCTGATTTGGTACAAAAAACAATCACATGTATAAGAAATGCAATGAGAGACGCTTCGCTTTCAAAAGACGAAGTAGACAAGATTTTGCTTGTCGGCGGCTCATCAAGAATCCCGGCAGTTCAGGAAGCTGTTAAGAACGAAATGGGCAAAGAGCCGCATAAGGGAATTAACCCGGATGAATGTGTTGCTATCGGTGCAGCTGTTCAGGCAGGTGTTCTCGGCGGAGACGTTAAGGATTTGCTTCTTTTGGATGTTACTCCGTTGTCACTCGGTATCGAAACAATGGGCGGTGTATTTACAAGATTGATTGACAGAAATACAACGATTCCTACAAAGAAATCGCAGATATTCTCAACAGCCGCAGACGGTCAGACGAGCGTTGAAGTTCATGTATTGCAGGGCGAGCGTGACATGGCTCAGTACAATAAAACTCTGGGCAGATTCAGCCTTACGGGAATTGCTCCCGCACCGAGAGGTGTTCCTCAAATCGAAGTTACCTTTGATATTGACGCAAACGGTATTGTAAACGTTTCCGCAAAGGATATGGGAACAGGCAATGAACAGAAGATTACAATTACCGCTTCTTCAAACCTTTCGGATGAAGATATAGACCGCGCGGTAAAAGAAGCCGAAAAGTATGCTGAAGAGGATAAAAAGCGTAAAGAAGAGGTAGAGACAAGAAATAATGCCGAAAGCCTTGTTTATCAATCGGAAAAAACTCTTAACGAAATCGGTGATAAGGTTTCCGCAGAGGATACAGCGCCGGTTAAAGCGGAAATCGAAAAGGTTAAGGAAGCTTTAAAGGGTACCGATACCGAAGCTATTAAAGCGGCAACCGAAAGCTTGCAGCAAGCATTCTATAAGGTTTCGGAAAAGCTTTATCAGCAGGCAAACCCGCAGGGCGGCGCAAATCCGCAGGATTTCACGGGCGGAGCTCAAGGAGGAGCAGGTCAGAGCGGAGCAAACCCGCAGGGCGGTGCCGATAATGTCTACGAAGCAGATTACAGAGAAGTAGACGACAACGATAACAAATAATATTTAGAAATAAAGAGAGGGCGCCGGCTTTTTCAAGCGGCGCCTTCCGACAGTCGATTAAAAAATAATCGGCGGTCGGAGTTGGGCAGGTGAAAATTTTGGCTGATAAAAGAGATTATTATGAGGTGCTCGGTGTATCAAAGGGCGCTTCGGATGATGAAATAAAAAAAGCATACAGGCGCGAAGCAAAAAAATATCACCCCGATTTGCATCCGGGAGATAAAGAAGCGGAAGCAAAATTCAAAGAGTTGAACGAGGCTTACGGAGTACTTTCCGATGCGGATAAAAAGGCGCGCTATGACCAATACGGTCATGCGGGAGTTGATCCGAATTTCGGAGCGGGCGGCGGCGGTGCCGGTTTTGACGGCTTCGGCGGCTTTGACTTCGGAGATATTTTCTCCGATTTGTTCGGCGGCGGCTTCGGAGGACGTTCCGGCAGAAGAAACGGTCCGGTACGCGGAAACGATGTGCGCCAGGTAATTGATATTACTTTTGAGGAAGCGGCTTTCGGTTGTAAGAAAAAGCTTACTCTCACGCAGCAGGAAAAATGCGCAACATGCGGCGGTAGCGGCGCAAAGCCCGGAACTCATCCGACCACTTGTTCAAAGTGCGGCGGCTCGGGTCAGGTCAGAACACAGACGAGAACACCGCTCGGTTATATGACGAATGTTACAACCTGTCCGAATTGCCGCGGTACGGGTACGATTATTTCCGACCCGTGTAAGGATTGTCACGGAACAGGTAAAATAAGAAAAACAAAGACTATCGAAATCGATATTCCGGCAGGTATAGATAACGGACAGACAATGCAGCTCGGAGGAAAAGGCGAGCCGGGCGAACGCGGAGGTCCTAACGGAGATTTACTTATTACCGTAAGAGTCAGACCGCACCAGGTTTTCCGCCGTGACGGCTACAATGTGTATATCGATTTGCCGATAACATTTGTTGACGCGGCTTTGGGCGCAACTGTTAAGGTGCCGACGATTGACGGACCGGTGGAATATGATATTCCCGAGGGAACGCAGCCGGGTACTATGTTTAAGCTGAGAGGAAAAGGCATTCAGTTTATCCGCGGCAAAAACCGCGGCGATGAATTTGTAACGGTGGACGTTGAAGTCCCTAAGGCTCTGTCGCAAAAACAAAAGGAGCTTTTGCGCGAATTTGAGGCGGCTTCCGAGGGTAAAAATTATAAAAAGAAGAAATCCTTTTCGGATAAGATGAGGGATTTATTCAAGTAGAAAAAGGGGATGTTAAAAAACTCCGGAACGCAAAAAGGCATTTTTATTATATTAAAATGCCTTTTT
This sequence comes from uncultured Clostridia bacterium, assembly GCA_934463455.1. Classification (GTDB taxonomy): domain Bacteria; phylum Bacillota; class Clostridia; order UBA1381; family UBA1381; genus CAKSQL01. The sequence goes on from CAKSJU010000076.1 coordinate 11,157, forward strand.
GCTACGCCCTCACCAAACCACTCGGAGTAC
>CAKSJU010000077.1 GCA_934463455.1 uncultured Clostridia bacterium
TAGGCTTCGGAAAGGGTGATGACGATACGTCAACCGATTACAGAGCTTGTGCGGAATACGGACCTTTATATAAATAATATAAATATGACAGCAGTCAGCACAGACTTGCAACAGTAAAACTTTCAGCGGGAATTATTCAGGCTTTGATTGTGAAGCTTAAATAATGATTGGAAACAGAAAAAGGGCATTTATTAACACAAACAAAAATAACGATGTCTTGATTTAGGTTTTGAGTTGCACTTTTATTGACATTTCCAACGAGGCATTTAATGTTAAAATATTTATTGTTATAGAATCTAAATAAGAAATTACAAAAGCGGGGGAAAATCTTGAAGGAAGTAAAAATAAATATCAATGACGCAGGTCAGAGACTGGATAAATTTATCCTGAAATACATGCCGCTTTTACCGAACGGAATGCTTTATAAAGGACTTAGAAAAAATTGTGTAAAAGTAAACGGCAAGCATGTCAAGGACGGAGCATACAAGCTTTTTGAGGGAGATATAGTAAGTCTTTATTTTAAGGATGAGTTTTTCGAAAAACCGAAGTATAATGAATTTTTTTATAAGATTACTCCGAAGTTAAATATTATTTATGAGGACAAAAATATTATATTAACAGATAAAAAGCCGGGTATGCTTGTCCACAGCGATGACAGCGGTGATTATAATACTCTTATAGAACATATAAAAGCATATTTGTATCAAAAGGGTGAGTATTTGCCCGAGAAAGAGAATACTTTTGTTCCGTCGTTGTGCAATCGCATAGACCGTAACACGGGAGGAATTGTGATTGCGGCAAAAAATGCCGAAAGTCTGCGTATTTTAAATCAAAAAATAAAGGATAGGGAGCTTTCGAAAAAATATCTTTGCATTGCAACCGGTTATTTTGAAAAGAAAGAAGATACTTTGAAGGGGTATCTTTTTAAGGATGAGAAACAGAAAAAGGTATATGTTACAAAGACCTCGCAAAAAGGAGCAAAATCCATACTTACACAGTACAAGGTGCTGAGTGAAAAAGACAATTTGTCTCTTTTGGAAATCAATCTTCTTACGGGAAGGACGCATCAGATAAGGGCGCATCTTGCGTCGATAGGACATCCTCTTGCGGGAGACGGCAAATACGGAAAGGTAAACAAAAAACTTTCTCTTACGCACCAGGCACTTTACTCCTATAAGCTCAAGTTTGAATTTAAGACAGATGCGGAAATCTTGGAATACTTGAACGGAAAAGAATTTCAAGTTCAAAATATAGATTTTGCAAAGTATTTTAATTATTGTGTGAATTAATTTTTAAAAAACTCTTGTTTTTTGGAAAATTTGTGGTATAATAAGATATGAGTGTATAATACCCGAGGGTATGTACTTATTAATTTTGAGTTTGATAAGGAGGGTAAAAGACTATGGATGGTGCTATGAATATTATATTCACAGTTCTCCACATTTTGGTGTGCGTTTTGTTGATTGTGATAGTATTGCTTCAGGAGGGTAAGGATCCCGGCATGAGAGGCATATCGGGTGCCGCACCTGATACGGGTGATTCGTTTTTCAGAAAGAATACCGGCAGAACAAAAGCTGCCATATTCTCAAAGCTTACGGTAGTGCTTGCTGTTTTGTTCTTGATAACAACGATAGTTTTGGTGCTTATACAATAATATAAAGTGTGGAATTTTGTACACCTCAAAAGGCTTGATGCTTTTGGGGTGTATATTAGTTTAAAAAAATAATATTAAAATATTACGGAGGGAAAAATGAAAGTCGGAATTGCTTTTGATATGTGCGAAGCGGCGGAAAAACTCTGGGGAAGCGAAAAGTACAAAAAAATAAAAGAATGCGGTTATGGCGCGGTTGATTTCAGCATGTCCGAAACGGAGTCAGGTTTATATTCATGTTCGGAGGAAGAATTTGAAAAAAAACTTCTGAGAGAAAAGAAGCTTGCGGAGGAAAGCGGAATAACAATTTCGCAGGTGCACGGACCGTGGCGTTGGCCGCCGAGAGATTTTACGGCTGAGGACAGAGCGGAACGCATGGAAAAAATGAAAAAATCAATTTACGGAACGTCTGTTTTGGGGTGTGAAAATTGGGTTGTCCATCCCATAATGCCGTACGGTGTTGAGGAAATCGGTACCGAGCACGAAAAAGATACTTGGGGTATGAATGTGGAATTCATGTCCGAACTTTTGAAAGCAGCTAAAAAATATGGAGTAACGATTTGCTTTGAAAACATGCCGATGCACAAATTTTCGCTTGCCACTCCGGAAAAAATTCTTGAATTTGTGAAACAAATTAATGACGATAATTTTAAAATTTGTCTTGATACGGGTCATGTGTCGGTTTTCCCGGATTTGTCTGTGGGAGATGATGTCAGAAAACTTGGAAAATACATAAAGGTATTTCATATTCATGACAACAGATGTGAATTTGATTTGCATTTAATTCCGAAGTTCGGAATTATAGATTGGGATGATTTTGCAAAATCATTGAAGGATATTAATTATGACGGAGTATTTTCTTTGGAAACTCTTCCGCCGAAGTCGCTTTCGGCAGACTTGTTCGAAAAATATTGCATCCTTATGTTTGAAACCGCAAAGGAAATTTGCGGCTCGTAAACAAAATTAAGTTTTTTCTTAAAAATGCTTGACAAATTTGCATAAATAATGTATACTATTATAGTATCCGCATAGAATGGGTTTTCAAAACCGATTCGGTTGCCCATGATAGCGTGACTTCATATTAATAAGGAGGTGTATTCTGATGTATGCAGTAATCGAAACAGGCGGAAAGCAGTACAAGGTTTCCGAAGGTGATGTTATCTTTATCGAAAAGCTTGAAGCCGCTGAAGGCGAAAATGTTACTTTTGACAAGGTTTTGATTTTGGCAGACGGTGAAAATGTAAACGTGGGAGCTCCTACGGTTGCGGGCGCTACTGTTACAGCTAAGGTTGAAAAACAGGGTAAAGCAAAGAAAATTTATGTATTCAAAATGAAGAGAAAGAAAAATTACCGTCGTAAAAAGGGTCACAGACAACCTTTCACAAAGGTAACTATTGAAAAAATCAACGCATAAGTCTTTTAAGACAAAGAATACAATAATGAAAGCTGAGGTGTTTTTAAATGGCTCATAAGAAAGGTATGGGAAGTACCAAGAACGGTCGTGACAGTGAATCCAAACGTTTGGGAGTTAAAAAGGCTGACGGACAGGCTGTTTTGGCAGGTAACATCCTGGTAAGACAACGCGGTACTAAAATTCATCCCGGAAATAATGTCGGTATAGGAAGCGACGATACTTTGTTTGCTCTTATCGACGGCAGAGTTAAGTTTGAAAGAAAAGGAAAAGACAAAAAACAGTGCAGTGTTTATACTGCTTAACAAAAAATTAAAAACCTTTGCAGCGATTGTTGTAAAGGTTTTTTTAATTTGTAGGAAATTGCGTAAAACGCAATGACGGAAAATCAAAAATGCTACCTTATTCCTACGCCCGCAGGCGGAGCTTTTATCAAAAGCTTTTTTATTTGCCGGACAATGCTGATACTGTCTATTTACTAATTAAAAAACCGTGAAGTTTTTTTACTTGAAAAAAATGAGAAAAAGTGATACAATATAGATTACAGGGGAAATAAATATGTTTTGGCTTTACGGTTTTGTCGTAAGCTCCGCTTATTATGAGCAAAGCGGGAGCACTGCACTGATTTAAAAAATACATTTAAAAGTGAGAATTAAAATGAAAAAGAACAGAAATTATCAGGTTTTGGAATATTATAAAATCATTGAAATGCTATCGGAGTATACAGACAGCAGCGAAGTAAAAGAGCGTATAAATGCGCTTACTCCGTACGGAGATATTGAAAAAGCACGAAATGCGCAAAAAGAAACTTCGGAGGCGGTAAACACGCTTTTAAGACTTGGCTCGCCCGCGGTTTCTTTGTCTGTACCGAATATAAATCCGCAGGTAAAACGCTGCGAGATGGGCGGTATGTTAAATCCCAAAGATTTGCTTGAAATAAGCCGTGTTTTGTATGTGGCAAGAAGAATGAAAGCATATTTGTCGGAGGTTTCGGAGGAGGCAAAAATGCTGGGAGAGATGGGAAGCACGCTTATGACCGCAAAGTCTCTTGAGGATAAGATTAACGGTGCAATTTTGTCCGAAACCGAAATTGCGGATGACGCTTCAAGTGAATTGGGAACAATCAGACGTAAGATTAAAAATCTTAATGCAAAAATAAAAGACAGTCTGAACAGCATGATTCATTCCGCACATTATAAAAAGTATCTGCAAGACGCTCTTGTAACCATGCGTTCGGACAGATATGTAATACCGGTGCGTGCGGAATACCGCAGTGAAATTGCCGGAATTGTTCATGATACTTCATCAAGCGGCGCAACGCTTTTCATAGAGCCGATGAGTGTAGTTAATGCAAATAACGAAATTCGCGATCTTCAGAACAGGGAGGAACGTGAAATTGAGAAGATACTGGCTTCTCTTACCGCTGCGGCGGCAGAGCAATCAGCTGTTATATTAAACGATTATGAAATTCTGTGTGAGCTGGATTTTATATTTGCAAAAGGAAAATTTTCTTTGGATTACAACGGCAGCGAGCCTGTATTGAACGAAGACGGAATAATAGAATTTAAAAGAGCCAGACATCCGCTGATAAATAAAGAGGATGTTGTGGCGAATAATATATATTTGGGTAAAGACTTTGACACTCTTGTAATAACGGGACCGAATACCGGAGGTAAAACGGTAACACTGAAAACGATAGGACTGTTTTCACTTATGGCGGCGGCGGGACTTCATTTACCGGTACAGGACGGAAGCAGTGCGGCAATATTTTCAAAAATATTTGCCGATATAGGCGATGAGCAAAGTATAGAACAAAGTCTTTCCACCTTTTCGTCCCACATGGTAAGCATTGTGAAAATCGTAGAGGAGGCGGATGACAATTCGCTTGTTCTTTTCGATGAGTTGGGAGCGGGTACCGATCCGACAGAGGGTGCCGCTTTGGCAATATCAATTCTTGAATTTTTGAAAATATTTAAGGTAAAGACGGTTGCAACTACGCATTACAGCGAGCTTAAATTATTTGCGCTTTCAACAGACAGAGTGGAAAATGCTTCATGTGAATTTGATGTGGAATCTTTGAAACCGACATATAAGCTGTTAATAGGAGTGCCGGGAAAATCAAATGCGTTTTCGATTTCAAAGCGTCTGGGACTTGACGAAAGGATTATAGAACGTGCAAACGAGCTTTTGAGCGAAGAGGATATAAAATTTGAAGATGTTATAACAGACCTTGAAGAGACAAGGGCGAAAGCGCAATCGGAAAGAGAGGAAGCACGCAGATTAAAACGCGAAATTTCCGATTTGAAAAATCAGTTGGAAAAAGAACGCATTGCCGTAAAGGAAAGCAAATCACGGATTTTGGACGAGGCAAGACGTGAAGCTAAAATAATTGTTATGGATGCGAAGGATGAGGCGAATGATGTAATCCGTGAGCTTGAAAAATTAAGACAACATTCGGGACAGGATTTTGACAATGAAGTAAGAAAATCGCGGGAACGTCTCAAAAATAAGGAAGAAAGTATAGATAAAAAGATGAAAAAAGCTCCCGAGGTCAGAAAATTACGGCGGGAGGCACCCAAAAATCTCAAACCCGGGGATTTGGTGAGAATTATAAGCATGAATCAGGAGGCGAGCGTTGTAAAACCACCCGATAAAGACGGAATGACAAGGGTTGAAGCAGGAATATTTAAAATGGATATTCATATAAGCAACCTTGAACGCTGTGAAGAAAAGAAAGAAAAGCAAACAAGCAGGGCGGTAGGATTTGCCTCAAAAGCAAAAACCGCTACTACGGAAATAGACGTCCGTGGTCAGACTTTGGACGAAGCACTGATGAATGTGGATAAATTTATTGATGATTGCTGCTTGGGCGGAGTAGGTACCGTTACAATCATCCATGGAAAGGGAACGGGCATTCTCAGGAAAGGAATCCAGGATATGCTGAAAAGGCATAAGCGAATTAAAAGCGTCAGAAACGGAACTTTCGGAGAGGGTGAAATGGGCGTTACGGTTGCGGAATTGAAGTGAGTATAAAATCGCCCTATATATTTTTTGTAAAAAATTAAAATAGCCCCTTGAAAAAAATACAGATATAGGATATAATATCAGTAAAAAGTCAGGAAAAGGAATGATATAAAATGTACGATGCAAAAAAAGGATATGAACTTGCAAAGGAATATTATGCTCAATATGGCATAGATGTTGACAAAATACTGGAAATATGTGATAAAACTCCTATTTCTCTGCATTGCTGGCAGGGAGATGACGTTGCCGGATTGGAAAAGAAGGACGGCGGACTCACCGGAGGTATTCAAACTACCGGAAACTATCCCGGAGCGGCAAGAAACGGAGAAGAATTAAGAGCGGATATTGAAAAAGCAATGTCCTATATTCCCGGAGAATTAAAGGTAAACTTGCACGCAAGTTATCTTGAAGCGGATAGCTTTGTTGACAGAAACGAAATTGAGCCGAAGCATTTCGAAAAGTGGGTTGAATGGGCAAAAAAGAACGGATTGGGTCTCGATTTTAATCCGACATATTTCTCACATCCGAAAAGCGAAAACGGGACTTTGTCCTGTGCAGACGAAAAAGTGCGCGAGTTTTGGATTGAGCATGGTATCCGCTGCCGTAAAATAGGAGAATATTTTTATAAAGAAACAGGAAAAACCTGTGTTATAAATCACTGGACACCGGACGGAGATAAGGAATTTCCGGTAGATACAATTTCGCCGAGATTAAGACTTAAGGACAGCTATGACAGAATATTCGAAGCTACAAAAGATGTAAAAGGCGTAATGGACGGAATAGAATCAAAAGTGTTCGGAATAGGCGTTGAAAGCTATACAGCAGGCTCGCATGAATTTTGCACTTCGTATGTAATGAGCAAAAATTCGGACCACATTATAATGACACTTGATACGGGACATTATCATCCGACGGAGGTTGTTTCGGCAAAGCTCGGCTCGGTATTTGCGTTTTCCGACTCTGTTCTTTTGCACGTATCGCGTCCGGTAAGATGGGATTCGGATCACGTTGTTGCATTCGATGACGAAACAAGAGCTATAATGGAAGAGCTTGTTCGTCTCGGTAAGCTTGATAAAACATACATAGCTACCGACTTTTTTGACGCATCTATTAACAGAATTGCGGCATGGGTAATAGGTATAAGAAATACGAGAAAAGCACTTCTTGCAGCACTTTTGCAGCCGGTTGAGCTTATGAAAAAGCTTGAAGCGGACAATGATGTCAGCGCAAGACTTGCGTATGTACAGGAATTTAAGGCTGCACCGTTTGCGCTTGTATGGGATTATTATTGTGAAAAGACAGGTAAGGGTGTCGGACTTTCATGGCTTGACGGCGTAAAAGAATACGAAAAAGACGTATTGCTTAAAAGATAATAAAAAATTTGCGGAAGGGCAATTATTAATAAAACAATAATATAATGTTATCGGTAAAACGGCATAGTGTTTTTTATGCCGTTTTACTGTTTTGGTTGAGTTGTGTCAAGAATGAAATTTGAAAATAAAAAAAATCACGCACAAAATGCGTGAAATAGCCTTTTCGTCAAAATATCTTGAATTTTGCGGATAAATGGTGTATAATAAATTTTGTCGGAGCAATCCGACAGGCAGTTCGGGAATGAACATTCCGTGGACGGCTCGCCCCAACCCCATTACATAATGGAAAGGGGGTGTTGCTTATGGGAAAGACTATATTCAGAACATTGTTTTTTACAATTATCTTTATGATAGTTTTTACTATAAAAGCAAGTTAGTCGCCCACACCGTCAAATGTAGCGACTAACTTTTAGTTCATATTTGGCGAGCCGTTCAAACGGACTGCCTTTTTCTATTATCATTATACATCTGAAAAGCGGTTTTGTCAACCGTTTAACAGAAAATTTAATACTTGCAAACAAAAAGCTGTCTTTTTCAATAAAGGCAGCTTTTTTTCTGTTTGCCGATTTGTTAATATTGTGTTTTATCAATAACCGATAAAATGTACATTTTTTATTATCTTTTAAAATCAGAATTTACTTCTTATACCGAAGCGAGCTCTGCTGCGATATAATTATCATATTCCTTTAAAATAGCTGTTTCCAAAGCATCGCGCATTTGGCTGTTAATGGGATGAGCAATATCTTTAAATTCATTATCGGGTGTTTTTCTGCTCGGCATAGCAGTAAACAATTTTTCCTGTCCCTCTATAATTTTTATGTCATGTACAACAAAAGCATCGTCAAACGTTACCGATACAACAGCTTTCATTTTACCCTCGGAAGCTATTTTTTTGATTCTGATATCTGTAATCTCCAAGGAATTCACCACCTTCCCCAAGGCATCCATGATTGTTGCTGCTGTAAGCGTGTCCGATTCCTGCAAGTATTGCCTTTAATGTAATTTCGGTATTGTAAAAATACGCAATCATATATAATGATTATTATACTTATATAATAAGGAAAAAAAGTCATTTTGTCAATAAGTTTTAGTATAATTTTTACCAAACGGGGGTAAAGTTTGTGAAAATTATACAAATAAGTTACATTTGTATAACAAATTTGCCCAATATATTTTATTTTTTCAAGAATAGTTATATAATAACATAGGTAAGGTGGACATTTATGTTAAATCTTGGATTGATTTGAAGATAAAAGGAGTAAATTTATTGTATGAGCAGATTTGATTTATCTGAATTAAAGGAACATGCGCATATTCATTTTATAGGAATCGGCGGAATAAGCATGAGCGGTTTGGCTCAGATTATGCTGGGTGCGGAATACACGGTAACCGGCTCGGACAAAAGCAGCGGCAGCATGTGCGAAAAGCTGGAAAAAATGGGTGCGAAAATCTATATAGGTCACGACGAAAAAAATATAGAAGGCGCGGATTTGATTGTGCATACGGCAGCGGTGCATGAGGACAATCCGGAGATGAAAGCGGCAAAAAGACTCGGAATAAAAAATATAGACAGAGCGGAATTTTTGGGCGCGGTTATGAAACGCTACAAGCATGCGGTGGGAGTTGCCGGAACGCACGGAAAAACCACAACGACTTCAATGCTTGCGCACGCGCTTATGTTTGCCGATGCAGACCCTACGATAAGCGTAGGCGGGGAATTGGATTTAATCGGAGGAAACGTACGTGTCGGAAAGTCGGATATTTTCGTTACCGAAGCGTGTGAATATACAAACAGCTTTCTGAAATTCTATCCGACAGTTGCACTTATCACAAATATAGAAGAGGATCACCTTGATTTCTTCAGCGGATTGGAAGAAATAAAAGAAAGCTTTAAGAAATTTGCGGAGCTGACAGGCACAGACGGTCTTGTAATAGCCTGCGGCGATGACGAAAATGTGAGAAACACCTTAAAAGACAGTAAATTGAATATTTTATACTACGGAATGTCGGAAATATCCGATTATTACCCGCGCAATATAAAATATACAAACGGCTGCCCCGAGTTTGAAATATATTTTCGCGGGGAATATTTGTGCAAATTAAATCTGAAGGTTCCGGGGGAACATAATATAAAGAATGCAATAGCGTCAATAGCTGTTGTAAGAGCACTTAATATTGATATTGAAGCTGCCGCCAAAGGCATTGAAACATATGTTGGAGTACACAGGCGCTTTGAGAAAAAAGGGGTGTACGGCGGAGCTGTTATAATGGATGATTATGCGCATCATCCGACGGAAATAAAAACTACGCTTGAAGCTGCGGGGAGACTGGAAAAAAACAGGTTGATTTGCGTATTTCAGCCTCACACATATTCCAGAACAAGAACTCTTTGGAAAGAGTTTACGGAGGCTTTTGATAAAGCCGATGAACTGATATTGCTTGATATTTATGCGGCGCGCGAGGTTTATGACGGAGAAACACGCTCGTCCGATTTGGCGGAGGAAATAAAAAAGCGCGGTGTTGATGCAAAATATATCGAAAGCTTTGAAAAAGCGTGTGAATATCTTAAAAAGGATATAAAACAGGGCGACATTGTATTTACAATGGGAGCCGGAGATGTATATAAAGTAGGAGATATGCTGCTCTCAGGCAAATGATAAAAAGCGGGGTTAGTGAAAAAATGGAGAAAAAAAGAGTGCTTATCGGAATGAGCGGAGGTGTTGACAGCTCGGTTGCCGCCGCACTGCTGAAAGAACAGGGGTATGAGGTTGTCGGTGCAACAATGCGTCTTTGGACGTATTCGGACGGTCTTTCCGACCATGAGGGCTGTTGCTCGGAATCGGCTGTTGAGGATGCAAGGCGGGTTTGCGATAAGCTTGGCATAGAGTTTTATGTTATGAATTTTAAAGACCTTTTCAAAGAGAAGGTCGTGGACTATTTTGTTGACGAATATACGCACGGCAGAACGCCGAATCCGTGTATCGCCTGCAATAAATATCTTAAATTCGACGCAATGCTGAAAAAAGCGCTTGCAATGGGGTTTGACTATATTGCCACAGGTCATTACGCAAAAATCGAACAAGACGAAAACGGCAAGTATATTCTAAGATGTGCCGCGGCGGGGAAGAAAGACCAGAGCTATGTTCTTTATCAGTTTACACAGGAGCAGCTTGCGCATACCCTAATGCCGCTCGGCGGATATAATAAGGATTGGGTGAGAAAAAAAGCGGCAGAGCTCGGATTTAATGTTGCAAACAAGCCGGACAGCATGGAAATATGCTTTGTCGAAGAGGGAAAATATGCGGAATTTATAAAGGAATATTCCGGTTATGTCCCGAAAAAGGGTGATTTTCTTGACAGTAAGGGAAACGTAATAGGAAAGCACAACGGCTTGATTTATTATACAATTGGTCAGCGCAAAGGAATAGGCGCATACGGAAGACCTATGTTTGTTATGGAAATGGACAGTGAAAAAAATACTGTTACACTCGGTGAAAAAGGAATGGAATTTTCGAAAGG
>CAKSJU010000078.1 GCA_934463455.1 uncultured Clostridia bacterium
AAGAACTGTAGAAGCAATTTTGTACTATTTCGGCTTATCGGATAAAAGACCGGAGGATTATATTATAAGCAAATAAACAGCCGATTGTAAAACCAGTAAATAGCTAATTGTAAAATTCACATTTTACAATTAACTAAAAACCAGTAAAATAACGGAGGCGAACATAAATGAAAGTTTCGGAGCTTGCGGAAAAAATTTCCGGCAGAATAGTGTGCGGCGAAAAAGGCGCCGAAAAAGAACTGCACGGCTGTTACATAGGCGACCTTTTAAGCCTTGCAATGAGTAAAGTTCAAAAGGACAATGTCTGGATTACAATTCAATCAAATATAAATATTGCAGCCGTAGCCACACTTACCGAAGCGGGATGTATAATTATCTGCGACGGCTTTACCCCCGATTCAAACACCGCCTCAAAGGCAGACGAAGAAAACATACCTATTATTTCTTCGGAAAAATCCGCATACGAATTGGCATGTCTGCTTTCGGGGTACGGAATATGAAATATTTTTATGACTTACATATCCATTCCGCACTTTCTCCATGCGGAGATAACGATATGACTCCAAACAATATTGTAAATATGTCTTTGCTGAAAGGGCTGGACATTATCGCGGTAACCGACCACAATTCCTGCGGGAATGTACGGTCGGTTATCAAAGCTGCCGGAGATAAGCTGCTCGTTATACCCGGAATGGAAATCGAAACCTCGGAGGAAGTACATATTGTATGCTATTTTAAAGATATTGAATCAGCCGAAAAGATGAGCAAAATTGTAAAAAAACATTTGCCCCCCGTAAAAAACCGTGCGGAAATTTTCGGCAATCAATACTATATGGATGAGCTTGATGAAATTATCGGCGAGGAAGAAACTCTGCTTGTCAATGCGACAACGCTGGATATTTATTCTGTTTTTTCCATTGCCTCGGAAAATAGCGGAATTGCCGTACCGGCACACATTGACCGAACGAGCTACAGCGTACTTTCCAACCTCGGTTTTATACCGCCGGATTTAAACGTGCCGGCTGTGGAAATTACAAAACAAAATCTTGAGAAAATGAAATCGGATTATCAAACCTTTAAGATACTGACTAATTCCGATGCTCATTACCTCGAAAACATATCGGAGCAAGAAAATCACATGAATATATTCAGCAAAACAACCAAAGATGTTTTGGATTTTTTGTGCAAAAAAGAGTAAATTGAAAAATTTGAAAATCATGTGTTTTTTTTATTGTTTTTATATATAAAAAATGATATAATATATATGCAAAAATTTGATACTATAATTTGGCAGTCTGATATGGAGCTGTTTGTTTGTCGGGAAATATTGTTAATATTTTAACAAACGAACGGCGTATATTTTACATATAAGACTTAATTGGAATAGGAGGTCTATTGATGAAAAAATCACAAACTGTATCCTTTAAGGGTACAAAAGAACAGGAAGAGCAGCTCATGGCGGTCATTGCAAAGCATAAAGGCCAGCAGGGTGCTACTATTCCGGTACTGCATGAAGCGCAGGACATTTACGGTTATCTGCCGATTGAAGTGCAGGAAATGATTTCGGAGGGATTGGATGTGCCCTTGGCAGAAATCTACGGAATAGTCACATTTTACACACAATTTTCACTTAATCCGAAGGGTCAGTTCGAAATAGGAGTCTGTCTTGGTACGGCTTGCTATGTTAAAGGCTCGGGAGATATTCTGGAAAAAATCAAGAGTATTCTGGGTATTGATGTCGGAGAATGTACTCCCGACGGCAGATTTTCACTTACCGCAACACGCTGCGTAGGAGCATGCGGACTTGCCCCGGTTGTTACAATAAACGAGGATGTTTACGGCAGACTGACCGTTGACGAGGTTGCGGGTATTCTTAAAAAATACGAATAAGCTATGAAAGAATTGTCTTTACATATAATGGATATAATGCAAAATTCCATAGCCGCCGGCTCCTCTTTGACAGAGCTTAATCTGAACGAACAGCCGGACGCGGATTTTTTGGAATTTACGATAACGGATAACGGCTGCGGGATGGACGAAGAAACAGTAAAAAAAGTAATCGACCCATATACTACCGGCAGAACTACAAGACGCGTCGGTCTCGGTATACCGCTTTTAAAGCTTGCTGCCGAAAGTACCGGCGGCGGTATTGATATAACTTCAAAAAAAGGTGTCGGAACAACAGTAACCGCTAAATTTGGGTATCATCACATTGACAGAGAGCCTTTGGGCGACATGGCCGAGACAATTCATCAAATAATCACCTCATATGAGGAAACTGATTTTATTTATCGGCATAAGGTCGGAGAAAAAGAATATTCGCTTGATACAAGAGAACTGAAAAAAATTCTCGGCGGAGTGTCTTTTAAAACTCCCGACGTTACGCTGTGGCTTTTGGACTATTTAAGAGAAAATGAAAAAGAGCTTTATATATAAAAGACATGAAAGGAATGAATTAAATGAAAAGTTTAGCTGAATTACAGGCAATCAGAGATAAAGCAATAGGCAATGTAACCATGCGTCGCGATGACCATGCCGTAAGAGTTGTTGTCGGCATGGCAACCTGCGGAATTGCAGCAGGAGCAAGACCGGTAATGGCTGCATTTGTCGAAGAAATAGCAAAACGTAAACTGGAGCACGTCAACGTGACTCAAACCGGCTGCATAGGTGTATGCCGTCTTGAGCCGATCGTTGAAGTTTTTTCGCCCGACGGAGAAAAGGTTACATATGTAAAAATGACTCCGGAAAAGGTACAAAAAGTTGTAGCGGAGCATTTGGTAAACGGCAATATTGTTACTGAATATACAATCGGCGCAGCTGAATAATTCTAAACTGAAATTTTGAAAGGAATGATATAAAACATGGATATGGTGAGAGGTCACATATTATGCTGCGGCGGTACAGGTTGTACATCCTCCGGCAGTGAAGCGATTATTGCCGAAATGGAAGCCCAGCTTAAGGCTCACGGCTTGGAAAAAGAATTTAAAGTTGTAAAAACAGGCTGTTTCGGTCTGTGTGCGTTGGGTCCGATTATGATAGTTTATCCCGAGGGCGCATTTTACAGCAGAATTAAGGTTGAAGATGTGAAAGAAATCGTTGAAGAGCATTTGCTTAAAGGACGTATTGTTAAGCACCTTCTTTATCAGGAAACAATCGAAGACACCAACATAAAAAGTCTTAACGAGGTTGATTTCTATAAAAAACAAATGAGAGTCGCACTTAAAAACTGCGGTGTTATCAACCCCGAAAATATCGAAGAATATATTGCATTCGACGGCTATAAAGCACTCGGTAAAGTTCTTACCGAAATGACCCCGGAGGATGTTATTAACGAAATTAAGAAATCCGGTCTCCGCGGAAGAGGCGGCGGCGGTTTCCCGACAGGTTTGAAATGGCAGTTTGCGGCAGCTTCGCAAAACGAGCAGAAATATGTCTGTTGTAATGCCGACGAGGGTGACCCCGGTGCATTTATGGACCGTTCAATCCTTGAAGGCGACCCGCACAGCGTAATCGAAGCAATGGCAATAGCAGGCTATGCAATCGGCGCAAATCAGGGTTACATATATATAAGAGCGGAATATCCGATTGCCGTTAAACGTTTGCAGATAGCAATTGACCAAGCGAGAGAATACGGTCTTTTGGGTAAAAATATATTTGAGACAGGCTTTGATTTTGATTTGGAAATCAGACTCGGCGCAGGTGCTTTCGTCTGCGGTGAAGAGACTGCGCTTATGACAAGTATAGAAGGAAAGCGCGGCGAGCCGCGTCCGCGTCCTCCGTTCCCCGCAGTTAAGGGTCTTTTCGAAAAACCGACAATACTCAATAACGTTGAAACATATGCAAATATTGCTCAAATTATCAACAAAGGTGCTGATTGGTTTGCTTCAATCGGTACCGAAAAGAGTAAGGGTACAAAGGTATTTGCGCTCGGCGGTAAGATTAATAATACCGGTCTTGTGGAAATTCCTATGGGTACCACACTTCGCGAAATAATAGAAGAAATCGGCGGCGGCATTCCTCACGGAAAGAAATTCAAAGCGGCTCAGACAGGCGGTCCTTCCGGCGGATGTATCCCTGCTTCGCTTATGGATACCCCGATTGATTACGATTCGCTTATTGCAATCGGCTCAATGATGGGCTCTGGCGGACTTATTGTTATGGATGAAGATAACTGTATGGTTGATATTGCAAAATTCTTCCTTGAATTTACCGTTGATGAATCCTGCGGAAAATGTGCTCCCTGCCGAATAGGTACAAAGAGACTTCTCGAAATGCTCACAAAGGTTACCGACGGAAAAGCAACACTCGAAGACCTTGATAAAATTGAAGAGCTTTGCTACAGCATAAAGAATGCAGCTCTTTGCGGTCTCGGACAAACTGCTCCTAACCCTGTACTTTCCACTCTGCGTTACTTCAGAGATGAATATGAGGCACACGTTGTAGACAAAAAATGTCCTGCCGGCGTATGTAAAGCTTTAGCTAAGTATGTAATCGACCCCGTTAAATGTAAAGGATGCAGCCTCTGTTCAAGAAAATGTCCTGTAGGTGCAATCACCGGCGAGATAAAATCTCCGTTTGTTATCAATCAGGATAAATGTATTAAGTGCGGAGCTTGTCAGGCTGCATGTAAGTTTGAAGCTATAAGCAAGAAGTAATCAAGGAAAGGAATGAAATATAGATGATAAACTTAAAAATAAACGGTCAGGACGTAAGTGTGCCCGAGGGCTACACCGTTCTTGACGCTGCTCGTGAGGTCGGTATAAACATTCCTACCTTATGCTATCTGAAGGACTTAAATCAAATCGGTGCGTGCAGAATGTGTCTTGTTGAAATTAAAGGCGCAAGAGCATTGCAGGCTGCATGCGTATACCCGGTTGCCGAGGGAATTGAAGTGTTTACCAATTCCGAAAAGGTAAGAAAAGCCAGAAAAACCACTTTGGAGCTTATTCTCTCCAACCACGAAAGAAAATGTTTAACATGCGTAAGAAACAGAAACTGCGAGCTTCAAAAGCTTGCAGATGAACTCGGTGTTGAAGATATACCTTTTGAAGGCGAAAATATCAAGCACGAAATTGACAACGCATCAACATCTCTTATAAGAGATAATAATAAATGTATTCTTTGCAGAAGATGTATTGCAGCATGTGACAATCAGGCAGTATCTGTTATTTCATGCGTAAACCGCGGCTTCTCAACCGAGGTTGCGACAGCATTCGGCAAGGATATGTCCGAGGTAGGATGTATTTACTGCGGACAATGTATTGTAGCATGTCCTGTAGGTGCATTGTACGAAAAATCACATATTCCGCAAGTACAAAAAGCTATTGACAACCCCGAAAAGCATGTGGTTGTTCAGACAGCTCCGGCGGTACGTGCCGCACTCGGCGAAGAATTCGGATTGCCGATAGGTACGCCCGTTACCGGTAAAATGGTTGCTGCACTTCGCAGACTCGGATTCGATAAAGTATTCGACACCGACACAGGTGCAGACCTTACCATCATGGAAGAAGGAACAGAATTTATTCAAAGATTTACCAAAAAGGAAAATCTTCCTCTTATTACTTCCTGTTCACCAGGCTGGGTAAAATACTGTGAGCATTACTATCCGGAATTTACCGATAATCTTTCAACCGCAAAATCGCCTATGGAGATGTTTGCTGCTGTAATTAAATCATATTATGCGGAAAAATCCGGCATTGACAAAAAGGATATATATTCGGTTGCCGTAATGCCGTGTACTTCGAAAAAGTTCGAAGCAAGCAGACCCGAGCACTCAACCAGCGGTGATTCCGATGTTGACGCATCGCTCACAACAAGAGAACTTGCAAGAATGATTAAACAAGCGGGTATCAACTTTGCCGAACTTCCGGATGAAGAATTTGACCAACCGTTCGGCTTAGCAACAGGCGCAGCCGTAATATTCGGAACAACCGGCGGTGTTATGGAAGCTGCAATTCGTACAGTATACGAAATTCTTGAGGGCAAACCATTGGATAATCTCAATGTTACAGCTGTAAGAGGTTTGGACGGCGTTAAAGAAGCAACTCTCAAGATTGCAGGACAAGATGTAAAGGTTGCGGTAGTTCACGGAACAAAAAATGCAAAGGCTATACTTGAAAAGGTTAAAGCCGGCGAACACTATGACTTTATAGAAATTATGGCATGTCCGGGCGGTTGCATCAACGGCGGAGGACAACCGATAGTTGATTCTTCAACAAAAGCCAAGATCGACATAAAAGCTCTTCGAGCAAAAGCACTCTACTCGGAAGATGAATCGGCAGCATTCAGAAAATCACACGAAAATCCGTATATACAGCAGCTTTATAAAGAATATTTCGGCGAACCATGTTCACACAAAGCTCATGAACTTTTGCATACTACATACACAAAGAGATCCAAGTTTTAATTTTAAGACACAAAAAAAGGCGGTGTACAAAAAGTACACCGCCTTTTTTGTGTTCCAAACATTTTTTGCATCATTCCGACTGCTTCTTCCCCATTTTTCTCCAATTTGTAAATATGTAAATATTGCTTGCAAAAAAGCGGTAAAGCAAAAAATACGACACTATTATAACCGATACAGAACATATCCACAATACTTTTTCTCCTGTCGAAAAATAGTTTACCGTTTTTTGATTTTTTTCATAAATATTTTACATTTCTATTTTTCTGCTTCGATATTCGCGCGGAGTTATTCCTGTAATTTTTTTAAAAACCCGCCTGAAATATGCCGCTGAGTAAAACCCTGTCAATTCACTGATTTCCTCAATAGGAAGCGTTCTGTCAGCTTTTAACAGCCTCATCGCACATCCTATTCTTACACCGTTCGCATATTCAATAGGCGTCATACCGGTATATTTTTTAAATCTTAAGTAAAAATTCGATACACTCATATTGCATATTTTTGCAAGGTATGAAACCGACAGCTCCTTTTCGGAGTTAAGTCTTATAAAATTAATCGCCTCATCCAATCTCTTGTCATGCTCAAGTGTTTTTTCTTTTTCCAGCTGCGGTAAAATTTCTCCCAAAAGTCCGAAAAATTTTCCCAGTACATTAAATTTTTCGCTCAAATCCTCCGATGTATGTTTTTCATACACATATTCATATATTTTTTTCAATCTGTCAAAATTTTCAAGCCGTAATTTTTGAACTTTGAATCCCTCCTGTTCGGAAATTCCTCCGCCCGGCTCAAACGCAAAGTGCATACTTATATATAAAATATCAGGATTTCCTATCCATTCGGAAATATATCTTGAAGTAATCGGTACAAAAATTATATCTCCCGGCTCGACGGTTATTTTTTCCCCTCCGTTTTCCGTAAAGAAAGCAGTTCCTTTCATAATCAATCCCATGCAAAAATGCGGACGCGGAATTTCTCTGAAATCACATACGTTTTCATTTATAAATTCATATTTACCTACCTTAAAAAAAGCCAGCTTGGAAAACTCGGATAAATTCATCTCGTAAACCTCCATTGGAAAATAGTATCTGTTTTTAATATTATAAGGTATTTTATTTTTCTTGTCAATAAGGTAAAATAAAATCAGTAAAAGATTATTGTATTTTTTACAGAAATTAATTTCTTATCATTTCATAACCTGCGGATAAGAGATTTTTCATTAATAATTGTGCCGCGGCAGGACGGCGGAATGGAGATTTTTATCATGTCTTATTTTTATAATTTGAAAAGACCGTTGCCCACCCTTATGATAAATTATCCGCAAAGCCTTGACGAAATAATTTGCAAAATCGAAAAAGGGCTTGAAAACGGAGCGGAAGCATTCGGATTGTGTATGGATCCGCTGCCTGTCAAATATCGCACCAAAGAATGTTTGAGTGATATTTTTAAAGCAATGAAAGGCAGACCGGCATATATCACAAATTATCCCCGCGGAAATGCCGACCCGAGTCTTTCGGATGAAGAGCTTGCCGAACAGCTTATTCTCGCTCTCGAATGCGGAGCAAAGCTTATAGACATTTTCGGAGATATGTTTTGTCATTCTCCGATTGAAATCACTGAGGATGAAAGTGCGGTAAAAAAGCAAAAAAAGCTTGCCGAATATATTCATAAAAAAGGCGGAGAAGTGCTTATTTCTTCACATACGCACAAATATATGACTCCCGAAGAGGTTTTGAATATTGCCCGCCTGCAAGCCGAAAGAGGTGCGGATGTCGCAAAGATTGTCACAAATGCCGACACTGATGAAGAGCTAAAAAACAATTTTGACATACTTTTTATGTTAAAGAAAAAAATCACTTGTGACACTTTGTTCTTATGCAACGGCGAAAAAGCATATCTTCACAGACGTTTCGGCCCTATAATAGCCAATTCATCTATGTTTTTATGTGTAAACGAATATGAAAAAGGAAATAATCAACCGACAATAGAAACCGTAAAAAGTTTGTTGTTATTCTCTGAAAAAAAAGATTTGAAAGAAATTGATTAGCGCAAAAAATTGCGCTGATTAATTTAATTGCCGATACGAATTTTCGCATCAATCGAAACGCGCATCGGCATAATATCCGATACACGCCTTATTTGCCTGCAATAAGCGTTGTGGATATTTTTAATTTACATTTGCAGGCAGAAAGGCACAGATATTAAAATGAACAAAAAAGTATTGGTAATCGGCGGTACCGGCGCAATGGGCGTATATCTTATTCCCGAGCTTCTGTCGCTCGGCTATGAGGTGGACGCAATGACCGCTGATGACGTGGTGAGCACTCAAAAAGGATTACGCTATATTAAAGAAAATGCAATGGACAGAGATGTCATGAGTCGCATTTTAAAGAACAATTACGATGCAGTTGTGGATTTTATGATTTATAACACAATGCAATTCGCCGAAAGATTTGAAATGTTTTTGAAAAACACCGGACATTATATTTTCCTGTCAAGCTACAGAGTATATGCAAACGAGGAAATTCCAATCCGCGAAACTTCTCCCCGCCTGCTCGATGCAATAAAAGACAGCAAATATCTTGAAACCGAAGAATACGGACTTTACAAAGCAAGATGCGAAAACATACTCCGCGCTTCTAAATATGATAACTGGACAATCGTCCGACCGGCTGTTACATACTCAAAAACCAGATTTCAGCTTACCACATTGGAAGCATGGGTATTTATAAGACGATGCAGGCTCGGGCTTCCCACTATAATCCCAAAAGACGCATTAAATGTTCAGGCAACAATGAGCTGGGGCGGCGATGTTGCAAAAATGATTTCACGGCTCGTATGTAACGAAAAGGCAAAATGCGAAGCCTTTACGGTATCAACCGCCGAGCATCAAACCTGGGGAACAATTGCCGAATACTATAAAGAGCTTATCGGTCTTGAATATATTCCGGTTGACACCGAAACCTTTTTAAAAATTTATCCGCCGATGATATATCAGTTAAAATATGACCGATATTTTGACAGAGTAATCGACAATTCCAAAATTCTTGAAGCAACCGGGCTTAAGCAATCGGATTTTATATCGCTTAAAGACGGTCTGAAAAAAGAGCTTGACGCCCTGCCGAAGGATTATTTGTGGTTTGACAATGACTTGTCAAACAATATGGATGAAGTAATCAAAAGTATGTAAAAGAAAGGGCAAAAAAATGAAAGCAATTTTAATAAATGACGATAAATCATTAAGCTGGTCGGAGGTTAATGACCCTGTTATTACCTCGGAGGAGGTTCTGGTCGAAATTCACGCTGCTGCGCTTAACCGTGCGGATCTTATGCAAAGAGAGGGCGATTATCCTCCCCCGCCGGGCGCACCCGAGTGGATGGGATTGGAAATCTCCGGAGTTATTGTTGAAATGGGAGACATCGCAAAAGAAAAATCCGACTTCAAAATCGGCGATAAGGTATGTGCTCTCCTCGGCGGCGGCGGATATGCCGAATATGTTTCGGTAAAATACGATATGCTGATGCCGATTCCCGAAAATTGCTCCATGGTTGAAGCTGCGGCAATTCCCGAAGCATTTGCAACGGCTTATCTGAATTTGTTTATCGAGGGGAAAGCGGAAAAAGGAAATACTCTTCTGATGAATGCCGGCGCAAGCGGGCTTGCAAGTGTCATTATTCCTATGGCAAAAGCATTCGGACTCAGAGTTATTACAACCGTTTTATCGGACGAAATAGCAGAATCTATAAAGCATCTTAATGCGGATGTGGTTGTTAACACTTCAAAAGAGGATATAACCGAAGTATTAAGCCGCGAGCTTGAAGCCGGTCACGGCGTTGATGTCGCTATCGATTGTCTCGGCGGCGAAATAATGGGAAAATGCCTGCATTTTTTAAACCACGGCGCGCGCTGGATTATGATTGCCGCTCTCGCAGGAGTAAAAACTGAAATAGATTTGAAAAATATCTATGTAAGAAATGTAAGGATTATCGGCAGTACGCTCCGCTCGAGAAAACCTGAAGTAAAAGCGCAAATTTTAAAACAGCTTGTTGAGAATGTATGGGATAAAGTCGCGGACGGCAGAGTAAAGCCGACTATTTACAAGGTTTTGCCGATTACCGAGGCAGAAAACGCACATGCAATTTTGCAGCGCGGCGAAAATGTCGGAAAAGTTGTGCTTACAGTTAAGTAAAGTTTATAGTGTGAGGGGCAAATCCCTCATTTTGTGTAAACCTCAAAATTTACTCCAAAATGATAATATAATCTAAGTAGTTTTTGTGGGCTGAGAGCCGGATT
>CAKSJU010000079.1 GCA_934463455.1 uncultured Clostridia bacterium
ATATATGGTTTCTGCTTCCAAATCAACACTTACTTCGCAATTAAATTCTTTTGCCACAGCCTCAAGCGGAACATACAACATATCGCCTGAAAATCTTGCACAAACCTCCAGCGGTACCCAATATCCGTCCGCACGGTTTTTTCTCATTCCGATAATGTTCGGCAAAATTTCGATAACGGTATCGTTTTTCTTTATTTCAGCAACGCATCTTTTAGTGTCAAATACGGTTTCGCAGCCTATCAATCTGAATGTATTATAAGGGACAAGAACTTTTGATTTGAAAACAATATATTTAACATCATATATCGAATTTCCGTACGCAAGCTTGGCATTTCCTTTTTTTATATTGCTTACGTCACCCTGTACCATATTGTCATCATATATCGCCGGGCATTCATAAGATATTCCGTCTTTTGTTTTTTCTATACCGGATGTATAAACTATGTCCGGATATAAATCAAATGTTTTTTCCTCATCGCTCTCCTTATACGGATATTGTGCCGCAAAGGATTGCGTAAGCTCATTTATATGATCGCGCGATGTGTCCCAGTTTTTCCCTCTTGTACCTCGAAGAGTAGAATAGTAATCCGTGTTTTCTCCGTTCAAAATGACGTATGCAACATCGCTTTTTTTCACAACTATCGGCAGGTCAAGCGAATTGCATATCATAACTGCGGCATCGTTTCTTACCGCGTGAGATTTATTATTCAAATTCATTGAAGCCGTAATTCCCAATTCCGTTGCAACAGCCGTATATCCCGCCGGATAACCGCCCTGCACTTTTGCATATTCTCCGTAACCGAGCAGGCAAACAAGCATTTTTACAAATTCCTCATTTGTAACATTATTTTCCGGATTAAAATTTCCGTTTTCATCACCTGCGGCAATTCCCCGTTCATTCGCCGCATAAATATATTTATATGCCCAATGCTTAACCGAAACATCATTGAATATACTTTTTTCCTTCGTATTGTACCCGGGATTAATGTCCCCCGCGGTACAAATCATTTTAACAGCTTCCGCCCTTGTAACAGTATCGTCCAGCCTTAAATCTCCGTTTTCATCTCCGACCATAATCTCCAGTTTATGCAAATCTTCCTTTTGCGAATCATTCAGCGGTATACTTCCCGCAAAAACCGTAACCGCTAACAGCTGCATTGCCAAAACTGCACATATTATTTTTTTCATTATACAACACTTCCTTTTTATTGATTAGTTTAGTAAATTATATAACTTCCGTTAATATTCCAATCGCCTTTTGTTTTGCTTCTGACCTCCATATTATAAACCTTATCATGCTCAAAACCGATAAAGCTGTATACATTTTCATTATTTGCCAAAATGCAAAACTGCCCCATTTCCTCGTTTGTGTCCGCATTTGTAAAGCTGACATCAAATAAATTATCGTTGTCTACTGCTATATAAACGGATATATTTCCGTTTTTGTCCGCTGTTACCTGCGTATTTTCACTATTACAGTCCATCAGCGCATAATTTTTCTTTAAATCAACCCTTGCATTCGAAGACTTTGATATGCCATGCGTGTTCAGCTCTTTTTCTATCTCCGGAACACTTATCTCCGGCAAATCAATCATTTCAAAACCGAGGTATACTTCATCCGCAACGGAAGAAGCTTTAATTTTTTTTGCCGGCAATGCCTCCGGCACAACATTTACTTCCGCTGTTTCCTGCTGCACATTATCAATGCTCTCTTCCCTCACCTCTGTGCCTGTCTCCGCAAATTCCGCCGTAATATTATTCAAATTATCGCTTTCCGTCTGCGGTGCTGTGATATTGTCCTGCTTTTGAATATCGGCAGCACTCTGTCCGATTTCTTTTGATATTTTTTCTTTCGGAGCAATTACACTTGCGGCAAGCTCGTCATCATATGCGCTTAACACCCTGCCGGCTGCCGCACCGCTTACAAATTCCGTTCCTGTCAGTAATACTATTGCAAGTGCGAATGATACTGCCGTATTATTTTTACTTACGGAAATATTCTTCTTAATCATATTAAATCTCATTTTCAGAGTATTTTTACCGCTTATCATTTGCGTTGTCAGTGCTCTCTGATTGTTTCCCGAATTTGCGAGCATAGCTAAAATCATATTCATATAGCCGTTTTTTTCGGTTTCCGTCATTTTCCCCGTTACGGCAAAATCGCAGGCAATTTCACAATCCAAGTCAATTTGCTTTGATACTGCATATATAAGCGGATTAAACCAATGAATACATTTTACTGTCATTGCAAACCACTTATACAAAATATCGTTTCGTTTATAATGCGTTAATTCGTGCCTCAGAATAAAACTCATATCATCATCCGACATTTCGGTATAGGGCAAAAACAATACGGTATTTAACAAGCCTACAATCAGCGGTGCATCAAGCATGCTTGTTCTGCGCAGCTTAAGCCTTGTCGGAATACCGACAACACTTGTATCTGCTTCGGAATTTTTATATATCATCCGTAAAAATAAAAAATATTTTACTATTTTTACAATCAGTGCAAGCGCCGCTCCTAAAAACCAGATTAGGCATAGAGGTTTAAATATATCGTTTGCTGTTTCCGTTTCGGGCAAAGCTTGTTCTCCCATTTGCCGCAGGGTTTCCCCGACCGGTATTACCGCCGCGGTCTGCGGCTTCGGAATAACTGTCTGCACCTGCTCTGCAATAATTTTCGAAAACTCCGCCGTTTTTTCGGGTAAAACAAATCGTATCGGCAATACCATTACAATTAAAACCGTCAGCCATATGTAATACTGCCACACGGGGCCGAACATTTTTCTTGTAACAGGCTTTATGATTAATAAGCATAAAGCAAGTAAGCTGCCGACCGCCGACATAAGCAGAATACTTTTAAAAATTGACATCGCTATTATCATACTCATAAAAAAGTCTCCGTTCCGCCGCCCTGCACCGGTTTTATACGCAGGGCAGTCAAAATTTTACATCAAAAATCTTTCTATAAATCGAACATTTTGCGGATTTCCTCTATATCCTTTTCAGACATTTCATTGCTCCTGAAAAGAGATACCGCAAGTTCTTTTACCGAGCCGTTATAAAGCTTCTGCACAAAGTTTTTTGTCTGCGATTTTGTATAAGTATCCTTGTCAAGCAACGGCGTATAATAGTTGACATTATTTTTCTTTTTCATCATTACCGCTCCTTTTTCTTTTAAGCGGAGCAGCAGCGTAGCAACCGTCCTATACTCCCACTTTTGACACTCCGGCTCATCACAAACCTCCTGCACCTTCATAGCCTTATTATTTTTCCACAAAATTTTCATTACCGTAAGCTCCGCCTCGCTTATCTCATCAGCCTTTTTCACCGGTGAATACCTCCTTCAGCAGTTATTAATTTTAAAATTTTACAACCGTTTTACTCTCTTACAATTGTAGTACACTTATATATTACACCTGTAAGACAAATTTGTCAATACTTTTTTCAAAAAAAATATTAATAATAAATAAAAAAATATTAAAAAGCAGAAAAAAGGGCTATGACAAACATTTTTTGTTTTCATAGCCTTTCTTTTCTGTTTAATATCACCGCTTAAACAGTTACGCCAATATCAATTTTTTCCAAGCACTCTCTCACAGCCTTTGCCATGCACATAAAACCGAGGTCGTTCGGGTGAATGCCGTCTACCGTGCCGGAATCGCCCCCGAATATATCAAACAATACTTCCCCGTCAATAAAATATACGTTTTTGTCGCCGCTTTTTACGGCATTATCATAAGTCGCCTTAATTACCTCTTTTCTTTCTTTAACATCCCTTAAGGTATTACAGTAAGGCATGGACATTATAATAATCGGCAAATCAGGATTCCTTGCCCTTATTTTCTTAAACATCGGCTCATGCGTTTCGGACAGGAATTTATAATCCGGCGCATTGTGGTCATAATCCAACACAAAGCAAGACATTTCAAGAGAATTTATGTAATCGATGATTTCGTCTTCACCTCTTGCACTGCCGGAAAAACCGAGATTTACATAATCATAATTCAAATCTCTCGATACAATTGCCTGATAAGAATTTCCCGGTCTTGAAGCGCATCCTCCCTGTGTTATCGATGAGCCGTAATATACTATCGGCTTTTCGTTATTGTATTTTCCGCCGTGTCCTATTTCAGCACTTTCCGCCAAGCCTATATAAACCTCCGACACATCGTTATAGAGCGGGAAATTAATGGTTATATCCCTCATTTTTTTTGTTTCGAAATAATGAATACCCTCATATCCGTCTTTTATATCTATGGGCGGTACAAAGGTTTTTTCAAATATATATTTACCGTTTTCGCAAGAATACATGTCAAATCCGGTAGTGCCGGTGAACGGCATATGCGGAAGCTTCAAAATATTCGGATATTTTACCGAAATTGCAATGTATGGCGAATCGGTACAAAAACGAACGCGCACTCCCGCTGTATTGCTTGCCAAAACTTCAACTCCCTCATTAACATTTTCGGCAACCGCCGCGGGAAGTCTCCGAAAGCTTTTCTCTCCCTTGCAATATCCGTACAAATCAAACGGTTTTTCCAAAACCGAAATAAATTTTAAATCCTTTTCCTCAATTTTTGTTTCAATATTAAAATTTTTATCAATATCTTTAATTTCCATAACATTAAACCTCTTTTATTTCTTTATTTTGCGTCATACCAGCTTTTCCCGGTTGACAAATCCACCTTAAGCGGAACCTTAAGTTCCGCCGCATTTTCCATTTCTTCTCTTAATATATCCGCCGCACGCTCTTTTTCTTCAATCGGTGCTTCTATTATAAGCTCGTCATGCACCTGCAATATAAGCTTTGAAGAAAGCTTCTCCGCCGCAAGTCTTTTATGAACTCTCACCATTGCAAGCTTTATAATATCCGCCGCCGTTCCCTGAATCGGAGTATTAAGCGCAACTCTTTCACCGAATGCACGCACATTGAAATTTGACGATTTCAATTCGGGAATGTATCGGATTCTGTTCATAAGAGTTTTTACATATCCGTCTTCCTTTGCCTGTTCTTTTATACGTTCCATATACTCGCGTACACCGCTGTACTTTTCAAGATAATTTGCAATATACTGCTTCGCCTCCTTTACGCTGACATGTATATCCTGTGAAAGGCTGTACTCCCCTATCCCGTACACAATTCCGAAGTTTACCGCCTTTGCACTGCTTCTCTGCCCGGGAGTAACGTCGGCGGCATCAATGCCCAAAACCTGCGCCGCCGTAACCGTATGAATATCCTCCCCGTTTTTAAAAGCGTCAATCATTTTTTCATCCTCGGCAATGCTCGCAAGAACTCTCAGCTCAATTTGAGAATAGTCCGCATCTATGAGCACACAGCCCTCTTTTGCAATAAACATCTTCCGCATTTCCCGTCCGAGAGCGGTTCTCACCGGAATGTTCTGCATGTTCGGCTCGGTCGAGCTTATTCTGCCGGTAACGGTAACTGTTTGAGTAAAATTGGAATGTATTCTGCCGTCCGCTTCAATCACGGCAAATAAGCCGTCGCAATAGGTACTTTTCAGCTTTGCAACCTGCCTGTAATCGATAATAAATTGTATTATCGGATGGCTGCCCTTAAGCTTTTCCAAAACCTCCGCGTTTGTCGAATAACCGCTTTTTGTCTTTTTAACCGACTTTAAGCCGAGTTTTTCAAATAGTATAACTCCCAGCTGCTTCGGCGAATTTATATTAAATTCCTCACCTGCAAGCATATAAATTTCCTTTTCCAGCTCGTCAATCCGCTCCGAAAGCATTTGTGAAAATTCCGAAAGCTGTTCTTTATTTATTTTTATTCCGCAGCTCTGCATATCGGCAAGCACACCTACAAGCGGCAGCTCTATTTCTTCAAACAATTCGCTTTGCCCGTCCGCTTTTATCTTTTCCGATGTTTTTTCCGCAAGCGGAAGTATGCACGCCGTTTCTTTTGCAAATGTATTATCCTCCTGCGGCTCATCAAACAAAGACAGCTGCGCGCTGCTTGTTTCTTCGCGGCACTGCGCGTTTAAGTATTCCTCTGCCAGCTCGGAAATTGTATATCTCGATTTTGCAGGGTCAATCAAATATGCCGCAATTGCGACATCATAAACGATACCTTTTATTTCAAACAAATCTCTTGTTTTTACCAAAACATCCTTTATATCGAATACGTCTTTTTTTATGTCGGCATCTTCAAGCATGCGCTTTATATCCGGCAAGGTTTCGTCCGTTATTCCTATTCGGGCAACATTTCCGCCAAAAGCAACCGCAATGCTCTTAAGCTTATTTTCCTCAAATTCAAAGCCGCACCCTATTGTGTCGCCTTTTGAAATTACAGGCACTTCCCGAGTGTCGTAAATTGTAAATTGTTCAAAAAAAGAATCGTCTCTTTCTTTTTCTTCACTTATCCCCAGCCGTTTTATTATACTGTTAAGCTCAAGCTTTTTTAATACTTCAAAAAGCTCCGCCGAAGAATTTTCTGCAAGCGATTTATTTTTTATCGCACATTCCTCCGCGTCAAAATCAATCGGGACATTTTTATCTATCTGCGCAAGCTTTTTGCTCAAAAAAGCCATGTCTTTGTCGTTTTTAAGCTTTTCAAGCATAGCTCCTTTTATGTCAAGATTATCTATATTCTCATAAATATACTCTATGCTTTTATATTTTTCTATAAGCGACATAGCTGTTTTTTCGCCTATGCCCTTAACTCCCGGAATATTGTCCGATGTATCTCCCATAAGTGCTTTTACATCAACAAACTCCGACGGCATCACATGATACCGTTCCTCTACGGCTTTATCGTCATAAACCGTGGTTTCGTTAACTCCGCTTTTTGTAACCGTCAAAATTACTTTCGTCTTATCGGAAGCAAGCTGCAAATCGTCCTTGTCTCCGGTTGCAATCATACATTCTATTCCGCTTTCATCGCATATTTTGGAAACAGTACCTATAATGTCGTCCGCTTCATACCCCTCCAGCTGCAATATTTTTATATTCATTGCTTCCAGTACATCCTTCGCAATCGGAAATTGCTTTAACAGTCCGTCCGGAGTAGGTTTTCTCTGTGCTTTGTACTCCGAATACATTTTATGCCTAAACGTCGGAGCTTTTAAGTCAAACGCGGCACATATGCAATCCGGCTTTTCCTGTTCGGCAAGCTTTATAAGTATATTTAAAAAACCGTAGACAGCATTCGTCGGAGTACCGTCTTTCGTACTCAAATAACGTATTCCGTAAAATGCTCTGTTCAATATACTGTTAGAGTCTATTATCAGCAGTTTTTTCATTTAAAAAATTTTCCTTTCGGGCAGTATTTTGTCTTAGGTAATTGTAAAACCGGCGTTTTGCAATTACCTAAATATTTTCTATCTGCCAATCTATTTCTTTTTGTCCTATATTATTTAATATATCGTTTACCTTTTTGAAATGTCCGCAGCCGAAAAATCCTCTGCTTGCCGAGAGCGGACTCGGATGCGGCGCGGTAAGACAGTAATGAATCGGATTTGTTATAAGGCTTTGTTTCTCCCGCGCATTATTTCCCCAAAGCAGGAATATAACCGGAGTATCTCTTTTATTCAGCAATTCAATAACTCTTGAAGTGAATATTTCCCACCCCTTATTTCTGTGAGAATTTGCCGCACCGTCACGCACCGTAAGAGAAGTGTTTAAGAGCAGCACTCCCTGTCTCGCCCATTTTTCAAGGTATCCGTTGTTCGGAATGTATGTTCCGAGCTCACTGTTCAGTTCCTTGTACATATTAAGAAGAGACGGCGGTATCGCAACACCTTTCTGCACCGAAAATGCAAGTCCGTGCGCCTGATTTTCTTCATGGTAAGGGTCCTGACCCAAAATAACCACCTTTGTCTCGCTGTACGGCGTCCATTTGAGCGCATTAAATATATCATACATATCGGGATGTATTTTATAATGCGAATATTCATATTTCAAAAATTGTCTCAGCTTAAGATAATATTCTTTCGAAAATTCTCCCTCCAAAAGCTTGTCCCAATCATTTCCTATCTGTACCAATTTTTATACCTCCGTTATTAATGGACTTCACCGAATTAATTAACTTCGGTAACCGTATATCCTTGCGCCTCGACCGCATTTTTCAATTCATCGGCGGTCACGCTGTCGGCGCATACAACCTCCGCGCAGCCCTTTTCGTGGCTTACCTGTACCTCGTTAACCCCGCTGACTTCTTCAAGGCTTTTCTTAACTCTCGCCTCGCAGTGTCCGCACATCATTCCTTCAATTTTCAATGTTTTTTTCATAATAATCCTCTTTTCTTCTTTTTTATTTTGCTTAACTTTATACAAATTCAATCTTAACGCATTTAAAACAACGCAAAGACTTGACAAACTCATTGCCCCCGCCGCAATCATCGGATTAAGCTTTAACCCGAAAGCTCTTATCCACACTCCTGCGGCAAGCGGAATACATATAACATTATAGAAAAATGCCCAGAAAAGATTTTCCTTTATATTTTTTATAACCTTTCTGCTCAAATTTATTGCCGCCGGAACATCCGAAAGCGTATTATTTACCAGCACCGCATCGGAGGACTTTATCGCAATGTCCGCACCGTTTCCTATAGCGATACCGACATCGGCGCGTGCAAGAGCGGGCGAATCGTTAATTCCGTCACCTATCATTGCCGTCTTTCCGCTCTCTTGCAATTTCTTTATAACCTCTTCCTTACCATCGGGCAGAACACCCGCAATTATTTCATCCACTCCGACTTCTTTTGCGACGGCATTCGCGGTTATTTCATTATCACCGGTCAGCATAACCGTGTGTATACCCATCCTTTTAAGTTCTCTGACCGCCGATATGCTGTCTTTCTTCAAAGTGTCCGCTACGGCTATTATTCCCAAAAGCTCGTCGTCCTTTGAGAAATACATAGGCGTTTTTCCCGTTTCGGACAGTTCTCTTGCAATTTTTACCATATTGTCCGAAACAGACGTATATTTTTTTACAAGCTCATAATTGCCTCCGGCAAAAACGCTTCCTCCGAATTTTGCCGTGAGACCGCTGCCCTGCAAAAATTTCAAATCCTCCGTATCAAAAAACTCCGTATTTTCCGACTCCGCTTTTTTAACAATTGCCGCCGCAAGCGGATGCTCACTTTTTTTCTCCAGTGAATATGCCGCAGACAAAAGCTCTGTTTCCGAAGAATTTTCCGACGGAACAATATCCGTAACCTCGGGAGCTCCGTTTGTAAGAGTTCCGGTTTTATCAAAAACAGCATTTTTTATTTCGCCCGTATATTCGAGTATTGCCGCATTTTTAAAAAGTATTCCGTTTTTAGCTCCCATTCCGCTCCCTACCATAATCGCAACCGGAGTTGCAAGTCCGAGTGCACACGGGCAGCTTATAACCAGCACGGATATAGCGCAGGAAAGCGCAAATCCTACATTTTCTCCTACAAGCATCCATACCGCAAAGGTAACAACAGCTATAGCTATAACGCATGGTACGAAAATTCCCGATACCTTGTCCGCAATTTTCGCAATAGGTGCTTTTGTGGCATTCGCGTCATCCACAAGCTGTATTATTTTTGAAAGAAGAGTGTCCTTGCCGACTTTTTCCGCTCTGCATTTAATATATCCCGAGCGCAAATGAGTTGCGCAGGAAACCCTGTCGCCATCCTTTTTGTCAACCGGTATGCTCTCACCGGTAAGCGCGGACTCGTCTGCCGTACAATTTCCTTCGGTTATCACTCCGTCAGCGGGTATTGAGCCGCCCGAACGCACCACAAATATATCTCCGACCGCGACCTTGTCCGCAGGAACTTCCGTTTCTTTTCCGTCTCTTATAACAATTGCTCTTTCGGGTGCCAAATCCATTAGTGCGGACACCGCGTCGGCGGTTTTTCCCTTTGCATATTCCTCAAGCATTTTTCCGACGGTAATAAGTGCCAGAATCATCGCCGCGGATTCAAAATACAAATTATGTGCATGGTGCATTGCCGTCTCGGCACTTGCCGATGTCATTTGCAGAAGCAAAACAACACTGTATGCAAACGATACCCCCGAGCCGAGTGCCACTAAGGTGTCCATGTTCGGAGATTTATTAATTATTCCTTTAAATCCGCTGATAAAAAACCTTTGATTTATTACCATAATTAATCCGGAAAGCACCATTTGCACAATTCCGATTGCTAAGTAATTATTATCAAAAAATGAGGAAGCCGGCCACCCGAACATCATATATCCCATCGAAAGATACATCAGCAGTGCCAAAAGTATTAAAGACCAAATAAGCCTTATTTTTACTCCGCCCGTTTTCTTTTCGGTTTTTTTAACCTTTTCCGCTCCGCTTTTTGCCGCAGAATATCCGGCTTTTTCCACTGCCTCCATAACGGCTTCGTCTGACACATTGCCCTCTACCGTCATAGACCCGGTAAGCAAATTAACCGAACAGCTTTTTACTTCCGGAATAGCCGACACGGCCTTCTCCACTCTCGCCGAGCAGGCACTGCAGTTCATTCCCGTAACAGTATATTTCTCCATTATGCGGACACCTCTTTGTTGATTTTATCTTAATCATTTTGCATAAAAGTATTTGATACAATTATGCAGGTATGCGCAGCATGGGCAGCAACGCTGCAAAGACTTGATTTTCAAGTCTTTCTGCATTTATTATACCATGAATAAAAATGCTTGCTTGCAAGGGCATTTTTATGAAATGATACAATTATGCAGGTATGCG
>CAKSJU010000080.1 GCA_934463455.1 uncultured Clostridia bacterium
CCGTCGTTCGGCATATAAATCTGAGAATACAAATATGAAAGTGCTTCTTTTTTATCAATTTTAACGGTTTCATTTTTTTCTGCCCGCTCAATAAAGCATATGTTATTGAGCGGAATTTTTGCATTGGTTTGGATTCCCTCTTTTCCCGCCCAGGGAGTTCCGTAGGCATAAACAATTCCGTCCTGCGAAAATCTAAGAAGAGGTTTATCACCGTTTACAACAGTACATTTTTCACCCAGAAGCTTTTTCCAAAGAAACATATGGGTGGATTTCCCGGTTCCGCTTTTTGCTAAAAAAGAAACACCGCTGCCGTTTACGTTCAGTACAACGCCGTGCATTAAAAGACCGTCGGTTTTTGTTAAAAAATCGGAAAGCTTTCGGTAAACAGCAAGAGTTTCAAGATATGCGGGATGATTTACGCTTCCTTCCTCAATTTCGGCGGAGATTTCTTCATCTGTTGCCGAAAGGATTAAATCCGGCACAGCTTCTTCGCAGATATAATCTTTGCACATTTTTTCAAGAAAATCATATTTGTTATCAAAGCGAATTGTCAAATCCGCAATTTTTGCATAAAACATATCAATAATTCGTCCTTTGTGTTATTTATAAATATAGTGCAGATGTTTCCCGTCTCTTAAGCGGGGATTACATTTCGAAATTTCAAGGAGAGTTTTAATCTCCCGCTGAAATTTTGAATATATTGCAAATATATACCATTGGCATAAGAGGGTTTAAAATGTATAACTTCAAACCTCTTATGCCGCCCCTTACATTATATAATAACAAAGGACACCTTGTCAAGTAAAATTAATCAAGATATACCGCATTTTCCGCAGCCGAATATCTGAAATTGCCTAAACATTTTGTTTCGTCTATAGGAATAATCATTCTGCCTCCGAGAGAATATGATACCGGTGCGTAGCTGTCCCCGTCGGAAAAAGTCAAACGCACAACCGACGAACTGCTGTAAACATCGGATATATACTGACCGCTGTAAGTATAAGGGATAGCCGTACCGGTTACTGCTTTAGAGTCATTGCGGGATATATACAGAGTGTTCCAATCCGAAACCCACTTAATATCAAATCCGTATTTTTCCAAATCTTCGGCAACAATAGCTTCGCATGGTGTCGCTCCATTGTAATAATATGTAGGGATTTGTTTGCCTTTTACATACATTTTTAAGCTTGTTCCGAATACTTTATCGGTTTTCTTAACCGAAGCAGTGCTGCCGGAAGAGGATGACGATGATGAAGAGGTTGATATATAGGATGATTTGGTTGATTTAGATGAGCTTGACGATTTTGAAGCCCCGGAATGATAATGATATGTTCCGGTTTTTCGATTCCAGTGTCCGCCGTTTGCATCGAGCCTGCCGGGATGAGCCGAAACGCTTCCCGATATGAGCAGCGAACAGGCGCAGAGCACGGAAAATATTTTTGTCTTTAAGTTTTTCATTTAAAAGCCTTCTTTCGTATATTTTTTAAGTAAATTAGCAATTACTTACTTCTGCTTTCTTTAAGTATATCATAAAAATTCGGATTTGTCAACGAAAAATAGTTTATAAAGTAAAAAATCATCAAAAATAGGTTTTAAAACGGTAATACCTAAAGTTGACATGATTAAAAAAGTGTGATATAATTTTGATAAGCTTTCAGGAAGGATTGAGGTCTGTGCGTATAAAAAAAATATTGCCGCTTGCGGGTGTGCTGGTAATTTTCACAATTTGCATAATTAAGCTCAGTACAGGACTCGGCCTTTCGGATAACGGTGATTTTTATAGAGTTATTTCAACCAATGGCATTCATTGTTTAAATGATGATAAAAGATATTTTAATCCTGAATTTGATTTTGTGATGGATGTGGACGGAGACAGTGTCGGCAGACAGCTTATCGGATTGTTTGTGCCAAAAAATACCGAGCTTTATTATTCTCCGCATTTTATAATTATCGGATTGTCAAAGGGAATAAATTACATATATAATTTTTTATCAAATTCGCCTTTGGAAATATACCGTATAAGAGTTATGGGATATTTGTACGCGGTTATGCTTTCTTTGGGAGTGTACGGAATACTGAAGTATTTTACACGGATAAAATGTGTTATCGCTGCAATACTTCTTATAGCTTTCGTGTTTTGTGACGGTGCTTATTTGGCGTATTTTAATTCATTTTACGGTGAGCCGCTTCAAATTGTGAGTATATTGCTGATAACGGCGGGACTTCTCAATATTTATAAAAATAAATCGGCGGTATGGTTTTTAATTACGATTATTGCTGCGCTTTTGCTTGACAGTAAGCTTGCAAATGTACCTGTATCGGTATTGGTGATTTTGGCTGCTTTTTTGTTAATGAGAAAAAAACTATGGGTAGGCGGAGTTTGTACTGCGGGTATTGCATGCACTGTGATTTTTACCCTTTTAATTCCGTCATGGATGAGTGACGAAACGGTTTATCAATCGGTATTTTTCGGAATACTTAAAAATACCGACTATGCACAGCAATACACAAAAGAGCTGGGCTTGCCCGAAGAATATGCGGCACTGGCGGATACAAACGCATATCTGCCGAATTATCCGGTGGATATAACGACGGAGGAGTTTAAAAATAATTTTTACGATAAAATCGGGCGTGCCGGCGTATGTGCATTTTATATTAAGCATCCGATTGAATTAATGAAAAAGATTACAAAATCTGTTTCGTATGCGTCGTCGATAAAACCGCCGTCTTTGGCTTCGGGAATGAAATATCGTATGGATACCGATACCAAGTTCAGCGCATGGAATAATTTCAGAATAAAAACAAAGCTTTTATATAATCCGTTTTTTATATTTTTTACAATGGGTATTATGACCGCGGCAGGAATATGCGGATTTGTAAATATGATGAAAAAAAGGCGGTCAGAGGGAGTCTTTGTAATATTTTATTTGTATCTTGCCGCGCTGTATATAAATCTTTTTATGCCGATTTTGGCAAACGGTGAAGCGGATTTGGCAAAGCATATGTTTTTCTTTATACAGCTGGTGGATTTGGGCGTATGTGCGGGAATTGTATATATAATTGCGGCAAAGAAATATCAGATTTATGCGGTAGCTGCGGCAATATTTATGTTTTTTTGCACAGCTTGGCTGAATTTACCGGCAAAATACGAAGCGGTAAGCTTTGCGGGATATGAGTGGACCGTGATTGATGACGACGGTATAAATGCCACTCTTGTTTTGAATGGGACAGCAGCGGAAAAAGCCTTTGACAAAAACGGAGAATACGGTAACAATCTCTGGGAAACCAGTGATTTGAGAAAATGGCTTAACAGTGAGTTTCTTGCCGAGGAGGATTATGCGAAAATAATTCCGACAGAGCATTATGTAACACTTTCAGAGGAGTATGCCGATATGAGCGAGAGCGGATTTCACTCTTTGTACTGGACTCATTACGGTGACGATATTGATGATGATTATGAAAGAACTTATAGAAAAAAATCGGTCGATAAGGTTTATTTGCTTACCGCAAAGCAGTATGCGAAGGGTAATTTTAAAAGAGATACCGACGTTAAGTATTGGCTGTGCGAGCCGTACGGAAGACGGGACAGCATGGTAAGATATGCCGATAAAAACGGTTTTGTTCTTCATTGCGATGCAAAAGAAGCATTGGGAGTAAGACCTGTAATAAAAGTAAATAAAGGAGACTTAACAGAATGAGACAAAGCGGAATATTGATGCACATATCGTCACTTCCGTCGCCGCACGGAATCGGAACTCTCGGCAAGGCGGCATATGAATTTACGGATTTTTTAAAAAAGGCGGGTCAGCATTTTTGGCAGGTACTTCCGGTAAATCCCACAAGCTATGGGGATTCACCCTATCAATCGCCCTCTGCTTTTGCGGGAAATCCGTATTTTATAGATTTGGATGCTTTAAAGGAAGAGGGTCTTTTGTCCGAACATGAAATAAATAATTACTATTTCGGTAAAGGTGCAATTGACTATTATTTACTTTTTCAAAATCGCTATCCGCTTTTGAGAACTGCATTTCAAAGATTTGAAAAAAATGAAAAATACGAAAAATTTAAAAACGAAAACGCTTTTTGGCTTGAAGAATTTTCGGTATTTATGGCTTTAAAAGAACAAAATCATTTCAGGTCGTGGATTTACTGGGACAAACCTTTTCGCACGCATGACGAAAAGGCAATACAATCGGTAAAAGAAAGACTTGCAAATGAGATAGAATTTTATAAATTTTTGCAGTATAAGTTTTTTGAGCAGTGGGAAAAACTAAAAAAGTATGCAAATGAAAATGAAATAGAAATTATCGGAGATATGCCGATATATGTTGCTCTTGACAGTGCGGAGGTTTGGAGCAGACCGGAGCTTTTTTTGCTGGATGAAGAACATTTGCCGATAAAGGTTGCTGGTTGTCCTCCGGACGCTTTTTCCTCCGAGGGACAGTTATGGGGCAATCCTCTTTACCGTTGGGACGTTATGGAAAAAGACGGTTTTGCCTGGTGGATTGAACGGATAAAAATGTCCGAAAAGCTTTTCGATAGGGTGCGGATAGACCATTTCCGCGGCTTTGAAGCGTATTATACAATAGATTACGGAAAAGAAAATGCAATAGACGGGAAATGGGAAAAAGGTCCGGGAATGAAGCTTTTTAATAAGGTAAAAGAAAAGCTCGGCGACGTAAATATAATTGCCGAGGATTTGGGTTTTCTGACGGAAGAAGTGCATGAAATGCTAAGAGAAAGCGGCTATCCGGGTATGAAAGTGATGCAGTTTGCATTTGACCCGTACGGAGACAATGTATATCTTCCGCATAATCATATAAAAAACTGTGTTGTATATACCGGAACTCATGATAATGATACCACAAAAGGGTGGTACGGCTCGCTTGGCAGCGAAGAACGCGAATTTGTAAAAAATTATTTGAGGATAAGCGGAAACGAAACCGATGCGATTACAGCGGCTGCGCTCGGAAGCGTTGCCGAGACGGTTATTGTTCCGATTCAGGATTATATGTGCCTCGGGAGTGAGGGAAGAATGAATACCCCGTCCACGCTCGGCGGAAACTGGCTTTTCAGAATTGCCGGGAATGATTTAAACAATAATTTGGCGGAGAAAATCAGATATATGACAAAGCTGTACAGACGTTAGGAAAGGAAGTACGATTTATGAAAAAAAATAAGAAGATGCTGGCAGTTCTGCTCGGTGCGGCGGCAGTAGGATTATATCGGGCGGTAAAGGGAAAAGGTGCGTTCAACAGAATGCGTTTTGCAAATCAGCATGAGGCTGTATCCCGATATGTCGAAGCTCATCATCCCGGGGCTGTATATTCAAGTATAGAAGCGGTTGGTGAGGGGTGGTCGTGCGTTGTAAACGACGGCGGTGAAAAATATCTGCTGTACATAACCTGTGCCGATGACGGAGTATATATTTTTGAAGAAAATAAAATTTGATTTGTATATATTTCGGCTTGTTCGGACAAAATATAATTGTGCTTTTCAACGAGGCATAAAAAATTATAATTTTGGAGGAACATAAAATGAGCTGTAGCTGTAATATCAATGAATCAATCAAATGTACTGTACAACAGTGTAAAAACCATTGCAAAGATAAGGACTATTGTTCTTTGGATTGCATTACGGTAGGAACTCATGAGGCAAATCCGACAATGAGCGAATGTACAGATTGCAAGTCTTTTAAGTTATCATAATCAGACGGAGCTGTTTAAAAAGTCAACTGGCTTTTTAAACAGCTCCTTTTTTGAGGGCGTAGCAAAAAAGCATTTTAATATAATAAAAAATGATAATTTTGAGTTTTTTTCAAAAATTTATAAAATTAGATTATTTTATAATATATTATCTAAGTAACACATGCCTTTTTGCACTCCGGAGTTTTTTTACATTCCCTATGTCTTTTTCTTGATTTTTTTTAGAATATGTTGTATAATAAATTTGAAAGACAAAAATAAAGGAGATGGACAAATGGCTAAAGAGATTACAATATCGAATAATATGATTGAAGTCACGATAAGTACATTTGGAGCGGAGCTGCAAAGTATGAAGAAAAACGGTGAAGAATATTTGTGGGACGGAAATCCCGAAGTATGGTCGGGACGCGCACCGATTCTTTTCCCGATATGCGGAGGTCTTAAGGACGATAAATATATTTTTGAGGGCAGGGAATATACTTTGCCGAAGCATGGCTTTGCCAAATTAAGCGAATTTGAGGTGGTAAGCACTGAAAAGGAAAAAGCGGTTTTTCTTTTGAAATCTTCGCCGGAGACATTAAAATGTTATCCGTTTGAATTTGAACTTTGTGTTACATACTGTCTCGATCGGGATACTTTAAAAATAGATTATACTGTTTCAAATAAAGGGCAGGGTGACATGTATTTTGCGATAGGTGCGCATGAAGCTTATGCGTGCCCGGAGGGAATAGAGGATTACAGCGTTATTTTTGAAAAAGAAGAAATTTTCGAAAGCAATGTTCTGCACGGAAATCTTCTCGGTCATGAAACGATTGTCTTGGGAGAGAATACCTGTGAACTTCCGCTCAAATACGAATATTTTGCGATTGATGCACAGAACTTTTTGAATTTAAAATCAAGAAAAGCAACACTTAAAAACAGAAAAACGGGAAAAAGTATTGAGGTTTGCTTTGACGGATTGGATTACTTCCTTTTGTGGACAAAACCGACCGGAAGATATATCTGCCTTGAGCCGTGGACCGGAGTGCCCGACTTTGTTGACAGTGATTATGATTTTACTCATAAAAAAGGAATTATCAAGCTTGCTTCGGGAGAGGTATGCTCTAAGAAGCATAGTATAAAATTATAAGAATATGAGATAAAAAAAGGTCAAAAGAGCCGCAGCGAAATAGGTGCATTTTGCTGCGGCTTTTTTGGCGTGAAGCATGATTTACTTGTCTGCTATCGGGAAGTATGTAATTCTTAAGTTTGTACATCCGTAGGGAACAAGAGTTAAATCAAGCTCATTGGTTACAAATTGTTTATCTTCAAACGGCTCAAATGTATTCATGGGATAAGGTGCACACAGATATGGTGCTTTATAGCCTTTTAAGCGGAGCTTTATTTTGGGATTTTCCCAAACATATCCGTCTGTTTCGACAAACTCAACCGATATATCCTCTTTATTTAATTTTTCACTGAGAGCAACGTTCCAGTCTATTTGGTTTCTTCTGAGTCCGAGCCGTTTCCTCGGCTCTGTGCAATCGGATTCTTTGAAATCGGGATATACATTGTACCAGTGCCAATCGTCGGGCAGCGGAGTTGTGGGGTGCCCCTCGTACGCTTCCCATTTTTCTTTTATCTGCATGGAATAAAGCAGCGGACCGCGTTTTATGGCAATCGGATATTTTTTGCTTGCTCTGCCGTCGTCAACGCGGACGATTTCAATTTCTTCTTCAAAGGTTATTGATAATTTATCTCCCTCATTCCAATCACGGTTCACTTTTGTAAAACCGTCCGGGTTTTTGTCGGTTTCGATTTCCGCGCCGTTGATTGTTACGGTATATTTTTTGCACCAGCTCGGAATACGAAGATATATATCAAAGCTTTTTGAGGTTTTAATAATGAAATCAACCTTATTTCGGAAGGGATATTCCGTTTCTTCGTCAATTTTAATGCCGCCGTAATTCAAAGAACAAGGTCCGTATGCGTTCATGTATACGCTTCCGTCCTTGCCGGACAGCATCATTGAGCGGACAAAGCTGCCCAAAACCGCAACCGCGTTTACGGGGCAGCAGGCAACCGGATAGCATGGCGCATAGACCTGCATATCACAGCAGGTGCCGCCTGTTGTCGATTGATTGGTTGCATAGATTTGATTTGGCGCATTTAAGTATGCAATTGCATGCTCGTCTTTTTTGCGCGCACCTTGAGCTCCGTTGTAAAACATTTCCTCCAATCGGTCGCCGTATTTTGATTTTCCGGTGATATAGCTCATATAAAAGAATGTTTCGTTATAGAATGCGTATGAGCAGTATTCGGTTTCGGCTGTTGACGAAACAGGCGCAAGATATTCCGCAACCGAAACGGGAGAGCCGGAAAGATGTGTTGCTTTTTCGTGAATTTCGTCAAGGATTTTTTCCGATGCTTGGAGATAGTCTGCCTTGCCGACTGCGGTATACAAAACTGCCGGAAGTCTTGAATTTACGCCCATTCCGGCTGTATGCTCGGTATTAAAGCGTAACCCTTGCTCAAGAAATGACTTGTACGATATTGAAAAAACATCGTTTTCGCACAGAAAATCGGAATATTCTTCCGCAAATTTTATAAGACGCTCGTCATGGGTATATTTATAGCAAAAAACCATAGGTTCTATAATTAACCCGCCCCCATAGCAGGTTTTTTTGTCGCCTGACCAGTTTTCGCAAAACCAGAGCATGCAGCGATAGACTGCATTTAAAACGTCCTCCCGCTTTGTAGCCTCATAAAATGCAATAAGTCCGCGCATAGCAGAGCTTGTTCCCCATGCGTTGTAATCGTCGTATATGTTTATTCCCTCGCCGTTGTATGTGCCGAGGTAGCCGTCCTCCCGCTGCTGCTTCAACATTTTGTTTACCCAGTCGGTAACCTTTTTAATGAGTTCTTCATCACCGAGAGAATAAGCAACTTCAATAAGTCCCGACCAGTAATTACCGGAAATTTCCGCGCCCCAGCCGCATTGGTCCTCAAGATTCCAATCCTTTATGTATGTTCTTCCGAGATACGGGTCACGTATCATTCCCGGCTCGAGCTCATCCAAATGACCGCCCATTCCGTCTTTGTTCCTTAAAAGCTGTTCTTTCAAAAAGCCTTTTGCCGTGATGCTTCCGAGAGGGAAGCTGTTTAGTTTGTTATAACCCATTTTTTATTCCTCCGATTTAATTGGTAATTTTATAAATAAAGTATATATGCTGATTTAAAAAAAATCAATGAATAGTTCTGATATATATGGACAATTCTGACATAAAATGTTATAATAAGCTTAATTAATTTATGCGGAGGATAAAAATGATTTTCTATAAAATTGAACTTTTGACCGTGCCGAAATTTTTGTTTTGCTGTTCGGTATGCGTCAATAATTATAAAAATGTGTTTGAAAACAAAAAAAGTTATCTCGAGATGTGTGTTGTTGAAAAGGGCAGAATACTATATGAAAACAATGACGGAACAAAAGAAACGATTATGCCCGGAAGCTTTAATTCGATTAATTCCGATACTGATTGCCGTACTTCGGCCGTGTGCGGTGAGGAACAATGTCATACAACAGTCGGAGTCAGTGTCGAATATAACATTACCAAGTATAATACTTCAGAGAAAACAGATATTTATAAGCTTAAACAGGAACTGGAAAACGAAAGAGTATTTTTACTTCCGTACCATTTGCAGCCGGATGATAAAACATATAAATCTATTATTTCGCGGATAAAAAAGATAATAATATATTATAATTCGTATAAGCAGTCGGATAAAATGAGGGGGTTGGCGGATTGGTATAAGCTTTGTGCGGAGGTTACGGATATGGTCTTGAGTGAATTGGACAATTCTTCTTTTGCGTTTCCGCCGTCGGCGCATATGTATGCCGGAAAAGTACAGGAATATATATTTGCTCACAGCAAAGATAAAATATCGGCGGCGGAGATAGCGGAAAGCATCGGGATTTCCGAGGGGTATATGCAGCGGCTTTTTAAAGGCATAACGGGTAAGAGCATAGTGGAATTTACAAATGAATACAGAATAAAAACACTGACGGAAATATTAAAGGCTAATCCGGGAAGTCTCGGAGAAGCAGCCGGGCAGGTCGGAATAGATGACCCTGCATATATGAGCAGACTTTTTAAGAAAGTAATGGGAATAAGCTTTACAGAGTATATGAAATTTAACAGGTAAAAAAAGGGATCTCAAAGTTAAAGTTTTTTCCTATCCCCTAAAAAAGGAGCTGTTTAAAAAGCTACAGCCAGATAAGGAAGTAATTTTGAAAAATATCAAAAAATAGCTGAAATGGCGTAGCAAAGGCAAAAGTTAAAGCTGAAGACTCAGTAAAATGGGTTTTCAGCTTTTGTTTTTTATTCGCACATTTGTCAAAGTAAATGCCTTCTGATAAAATAAAGATACGATATTTAAAGGAGGCGTTTATGCTATGAAAGAAAGATTTATTGAAAACGGAATTGAGTATGTGAGGAACGTTGATTACTACTTACCGAATTTAACCATACCAGATGATAAGGTTTATAACATTGGAAAATATGGCTGGTTACACGCAAAGTTTATCAAAGAAAACAGACCTTTTTATACTGCAAAACTGCTTGATGGCACTTGGAGTGCATATCTTGAAGAAATTGACACATCTGCAAAAGAAATGATTGACCGGTTGATTAAAGAATTAGTTACTAAATGGAGTGTTACTGAAGAACTCAAAGCTAAAAACCAATCCGCTTGGATTTCTGCAATGGAACAGATAAAACACATCGCAGAAGAATGTGTTTTTGAAGACATAATTTATGCAGGAAGTATTTCAAAACGAACAAATTAATCATATGGGAGGGGATAGACATAATCGAGTCAATCCCGAATTTTGTGTAAACTCTTTACGAAACCTCCAAGATGATATATAATAAAAATATCATTTTGGAGG